>NZ_CALCYR010000221.1 GCF_937906425.1 uncultured Methanobrevibacter sp.
AAAATAAAATTAAAAAAAATTAACTCATAAAAAACTTAAAAAACTTAAAAAACTTAAAAAAATAAAAAATAAAAATAAAAAAATAAAAATCTCTAGAAGTTTAGAGATTTAAATTAATTTACTTTAATCTAATCTAAAGGAATTAATTTTCCACCGTCAGACAAGGATACTGTTCCATTTATCCAGGAATTGGCATCGTCTGAAGCGTCATAATAAATATTATGACCATTACTGTGGATTTTATCCAAATCGTCTCCATCAATAACTAATGAATTAACAACAGAATCATCAGTTAGAGTCCATTCAGAATCAGATGATAATCTAATATCCACTACAGCAAGCTCACTGCCGGAATTAATTGCTCCTTCCAGTTTGGAAGAGGAATCCAAATTAATTTGAAGACTGCTGTATTCATCAACATAAATATCTCCAATCAATTCCTGATTCTTTGCATTGAACTCAAGATCCCCTCCATTGGAACCTTCATTACCCCATTCACCATCATTGGATGAGACATTCAATAAAATTCCACTACCATAATCCAAATTACAATTTTCCAAATTGATTAAAGCCTTTGTGTTTGTTATGAAAAACATTGGAGCTGTGGAATAGACAGAGGATTCAGTAGAGACCTTAATTGTGGTATCAGTTGCTATAAATGTACCAGTACCTTCATCTGCATCTCCAGACATACTTTGGTAAATCATTACCCCTGCACAGTCAATACCATCAGTTGTTCTGCCATATGCATAATTTTCCAGATTACAATTAGTTAAGGTAATTGAGTTTTTACCTTCAATAACTGCAGCTGAAGAACCTGTAGCAAGTCCATTGGAGTCACTTACAGTAATGTTACCTGTTGAATAAATACATGGAGAACCTGCACCATTAGTATTTAATTCAGAATTTGTTACGGTAATGAAACCTTCTCCCCTATCAGTTGCAAGAGCTGCACAATGTTCTCCTTGAGTATTGATTTTGACATCATCAGCTTCAACGGATCCGCCATAGGTTACATCAATTCCCCTTGAGGAATCCTTGGAAGTGTCAATTGTTAAACCGCTAGCCTTTACTGAAGCGTTTTCACCAGTTGCAAACAATGCATTTGCACCTGATGCAGATGTTGTAATTTGAGTGTTGGAAATTTCCAATTCTCCGTTTTGAACAAGAATTCCCGCATTTACTCCAGTAAATTCACTGTCTTCAGTACTGGACACATCCCCACCAAGTTTTTCAAGGGTTGAATCACTTAAAACCAACTTTGCAACCTCTTTTACCAAGATGACTGAAGTGTCTTCAGAACTTGTATTGAACAGCTCACCGGAATAAGTTTCAGAACCATTGATTACAATAGCACCTTTTGCTTCTGTAGAACCTGATTGGGATTCCCCTTCACCAGGTGCAGAACCACCATTTCCTCCATCAGGAGCGCCTCCATTAGCATCAGGAGGAGCGGAACCATCGCCACCAGGTCCAGAGGCACCATCAGATTCTGCTGCAGAGACAAAAGAATCATCAAAATTAAATAAATTAGTTAAAAAGTCTAAATCAATATTGAAAGACAAAATATTGCCTAAATCCAAAGCAAAATCATCATTATTAGAATCATCTGCACTTACAGCAAATGAACAAGGCAATATGATTAGAATAAGAAAAACACTAAAAATTATCATAAAATTTCTAGCAGATAAACTTTTAGCCATAATTTTCCCTCCGAATAATCAATTAATAAATTTGTATAGATTAATAACTACTAACTTATTTAAAAAGGTATCGGAAGAATGTTTTATTAAAATAAAACAAATTAATCTAAAAAAGAAGAATAAAACTTAAAAAAGAAACAAAAACAAGACTCAAAAATAATAAAAAAACAAAAATAACACTTAAAATAAAGAAAAAATAAAAATTAATCTAAAAAAATAATAAAAAAACAAAAATAACACTTAAAATAAAGAAAAAAATATAATAAAATATTGAAAAAAGAATTAAAATTTTAATCCAATGGCATATGCTTTTTTAAGTGCTTCATCAGTCTTATCCGCATCACCAATGAATTTTACGCCCCCAACTTCCAAAGCATCGATAATTTCCAGTTCAGTATTGTTTTCAAAAGGTTGAGCTTTTACTAAATCAATATATTGTTTGTAAAAATCATCCCCAGGATAAGCATGAGTAAATATTATAGCCACTTTACCATCAAAATGCTTATCAGGATTATTAAAAATTGAGTAGAACCTGTCGATTATTGTTTTAAGCTGTGCAGTCATTTGACCAAAGTATATTGGTGAAGCGACTATCAGACTTGCACCATCAGCCAATTGATTGATGATTTGAGACCCATCATCTTCAAATCTGCAATCCTTTCCTTTAGCACAAATTTCGCACCCACTACAAGGATTAATGTCTAATTTGTCCAAAAAGTACTTTTCAACATCATGGCCATTTTCAACACAACCTTTAATCATTTCATCCAAAATACGATTAGTGTTACCTTTTTTTCTAGGACTCCCATTTAAAGCTAAAATTTTCATAACATTATATTAATCAAAAGACCCTATTAATATTTAACTAATTAATCGGCACTGTCCTATTTCATACTGAAAAATAATAAAAAAATAAAAATAACACTAAAATAAAGAAAAAAATAAAAACAAGGCTTAAAAAATAATAAAAAATAAAAACAACCCCTAAAATAAAGAAAAAAATAAAAACAAGCCTTAAAAAATAATAAAAAAATAAAAATAACACCCAAAATAAAGAAAAAAATAAAAACAAACCTTAAAAACATGAAAATAAAAAAATAATTAAATTAGAAAAGAATAAAAAACTAATTTTAAAAAAAATAGTTAAAAATTCTTAAAAAAGTCAAAGACTTTAGCTATCCTATTTATTGAAGGCATAGCCACATTCTTAACAAACTTAATCTGATAATCAAAAGCAAATTTCTCAAATTCAGACTTGACCTTTTCCAATTCCTCAGGAATGTCAATTGATTGAGGGCATAATCTCTTGCATCTTCCACAATGATTGCAAAGTCCTGCACTTGATTGCTTATTGGTTATTCCACCAACAATCATATAATAATTCATCATTGCATTTGAAATAGGGCCAATACCCTTTTTATTAAACAAATACTTTTCATTATAAATATTAAAGCAGTCAGGAATGTTTACTCCCTTAGGACAAGGCAGACAATAACCGCACCCGGAACAAGATATTTTCATCAATGAGCTGAAAATCTTTTGGGCTTCAACCATCACATTCAATTCATCCTCTGACAAGGAATCAAGCTGAACCCTTTCTGCAATGGCCATATTTTCCTTAATCTGATCCAAAGAACCCATACCAGACAAAACACAGATTATTTCCTTTTGATTTAAAACCCAACTTAAGGCCCAATCAACAGAAGATCTTGAATCATTGACACCATTAAACAATCTTTCAACCTCTTCAGGCAATTCTCCAGCAAGAATGCCTCCCTTTAATGGTTCCATAACAAATACTGCAATATCCTTTTCGTAGGCATATTGAATACCTCTAATGCCTGCCTGGGCATTGACATCAATATAATTATACTGAACCAAAACCATATCCCAATCAAAATCATCAATGAGAGTATTGAATTCATGGGGGGTTCCATGATAGGAAAATCCTATATTCCTGATTTTGCCTTCATCCCTTGACTTTAGAAGAAACTCATACAATCCTAATTTCTTAAGCCTTTCAATTGTGCTTAAATCAACACTGTGAACATAATAATAGTCAATGCAATCTGTCTGGAGCTTTTTCAACTGTTCATTAAGGAAAGCATCCATATCTTCACGGGACCTTACCATCCAGGAAGGCAATTTGGTTGACAATTTAATTCTGTCCCTGTATTTAATCCCATTTTCATCTTCAAGACTTAAAATCTCACCTAAAAATGACTCGCTTTCTCCACCATGATATGCATAGGCGGTATCCACATAATTAATTCCATTTTCAATGGCATATAAAATATATTCCTTAGCTACATCCTTGTCTATATTATTATTTTTAGTGGGAAGACGCATAGCGCCTAAACCAAGCGGAAAGAGTTCATCTCCAGAAGACTTTACAATTCGTTTATTCATTAACAAGCCCCATATTTTCTCATCAATAATATTTTATAATAATACTTTATAAATCAAAACAATATAACTCTTTCTTAAATATTTAAAGGATTAAAGTTAAAAGAAAAAAACACAAAAAGATAAAAAATACCTAAAAAACACCACCATTAAAAGAAAAACAAAGACAATGCCTCATTAAAAGGAAAAAGCAGAAATCTTATTTTCTTCTTAATTTTAAAACAACAATCTCCGAATCTGTTCCCCAACGCATAGGATAATCCATAGAACCTACTCCAGTAGTTACATGCAAATACTTATCCTTTCCACCAAGATTTGCCTTGAAAAGTCCCATATTATACATTATCCTATTTCCAATCCAAACGACTGGATAAAACTGTCCCCCATGGGTATGTCCTGACAACTGAATGTCAAAGCCCATTTTAGAAAAGTCTTCCCAATGCTCCGGAACATGATAGACAATAATATTTACCTTATCATCAGAAATAGCAGAAATCAAGTCATCTGCACTAGGCATTTCAATATCATCGAAACTATATGCCAAACCATAAATATTTAGACCCTTGAATTCCAGAAAATCATTGTCCAAAACAATAATTCCTGCCTTTTTACAAGCATTAATCACATTTTCTATTCCAGGATAATAGTCATGGTTTCCAGAGGTGAAAAGAATAGGCATGTTTACATCCTTTAGGGGCAAGAAGCTGTCTTCCTCCACAACACAGGAACCATCAGCCAAATCCCCTGAAATGATTGCCAAATCACAAGCCTCCTCCAAGCTCTTTAAAGCATCCTTTAAATCAAGGATTATCTTATCATGCCTTATTGCTCCAAAATGAACATCAGACAAATGGACTATGTTTATATCCTCATCCAAATCATCCAAATCGATTTGGCATTGATTGATGATTAATTTATGAGCCTTGTAATAATTATAGATTCCAATTATCAAAACAATAATCAAAGTGAGGATTGTAAACCAGATTGGAAGCTTAACAAATAATCCTAATGCATATAAAAAGAGCAAGTCAAAGAAGACAAACAATGAAAACCAAATCCAAAGCCCGCCAATCTCATCAAGAGCCCTTGTTATAAATCGAGATTTCCTCTCCTCAAAAAGCATTGGAACAATGTGCAATATCGCAAAGAGCAAAACCAAAACAAGCAAATAACTGTCATCAAGCCCCCCAAACAATAAAAAAAGATATTTTAAAAGAAAAAACTCAAATAAGATTAAAAAGGGAGCTGTAAAAATAACCCTTCTTGTTCTACGACTCATAACAACACCTAAAACATGAAAATAATCATCAAATTATTCAATAAAATATGAAAATACAAAATCAAATTATTCAATAAACCTATAAAAATACAACTATCAAATTAAGATTAGTACATTAAATTTACAAAAAACATAAAAATACAACTATCAAATTAAGATTAGTCCATTAGATTTATAAAAGTTTCCATAGGAATAAACTAAACGAGATTAAGTAAATCCTGAAAAATAAAATTCATAAATTTTAGAAAATTGAAAATAAAAAATAAATCATTTGAAAAATCAAAAATAAACTTGAAAAAACAAGTTAAAAAATTCAATAAAGAAAACAAAATGCCGACAAAATATTTAAAAACTATTAATAAAATAAATTATATATAGCTTGAAACTTATCAAATTTTTAAAAATAATCTAAGAATTAAAACAGTTATCAGGATTTGATTGTTAAAACTTAAATTATCTCATCAAGCTCATATTTATTATTATACTGGAGGAAACTAAATGAATGAAATTTTATTAATGCTCCCAGGTCCAACAACCGCTGACCCTAGAGTATTACAAGCCATGTCTAAAAATGTAGTAAACCATAGAGGAGACGAATTTGGAGAAATTTATACTGAAACCACTCAATTAATGTCTAAAACCTTCCAAACTAAAAATGATTCCTACATCCTCACAGGTTCAGGAACTTCCGCCATGGAAGCAGCTCTTGCAAACCTTGTAAACAGAGGAGAAAAAGTATTAAATGTTGTTGGAGGAAAATTTGGTGGAAGATTTGCAGAAATTGCAGACATTCACGGAATCGAATCCAAAAAACTTGAAGTTGAATGGGGAACTGCTGTAACTCCTGACCAAGTTGAAGAAGCTTTGGAAGCTGATGAAGACATTAAGGCAGTGACCATGGTACACAATGAAACTTCTACAGGTGTCGCTGCACCTATTCAGGAAGTTGGGGAAGTCGTTAAAAACTACGACGCATTATTTATTGTAGATACCGTATCCTCCTTAGGCGGAGACTATGTGGATGTAGACAAATTCCATATTGATGCATGTGTAACCGGATCTCAAAAATGTCTCGCTGCACCACCAGGCCTTGCAGCTATTACCTTTAGTGATGATGCTTGGGCAGCATGTGAAAAAGTCGAATCCAACTCTTACTACTTAAACATGCCTAAATACAGAGCAAACGGTAACAAAACCCCTGCTCAAACTCCTTACACCCCATCAGTTTCATTAATCTACGGATTACAAGCAGCTCTTGAAGTAATCCATGAAGAAGGACTTGAAAATAATGTAGCAAGACACCACCAAGCAGCAGCTGCATCCAGAGATGCTGTTAAAGCTTTAGGTCTTGAATTATTCCCTGATGAAGCTGTATCCTCAGCTACTGTAACTGCAGTAAAAATGCCTGAAGGAGCAACTGATGATGACATCAGAGGAACTATGTTAAACAAATACAAAGTTCAATTAGCTGGTGGACAAGACCATCTTAAAGGAAACATTATTAGAATTGGACATATGGGCGTAATTAACTATCAAGAATTAGCAATTACATTCACTGCATTAGGATTAACCTTAAAAGGCTTAGGATTAGTTGACGATGCAGGAGCAGGTGTAGCAGCACTTGCAGACCATTATATCTAATTTTAAACTAATTTTTCTTTTTACTTTTTTCTTTTTACTTTTACTTTTTACTTTTTTCTTTCTATTTTTATATTCTACTTTTACATTCTACTTTTACTTTCACGTTCTACTTTCTAAATTTACATTCTAAATTTACATTCTACTTTTACTTTCACGTTCTACTTTCTAAATTTACATTCTAAATTTACATTCTACTTTTACTTTCACGTTCTACTTTCTAAATTTACATTCTAAATTTACATTCTACTTTTACTTTCACGTTCTACTTTCTAAATTTACATTCTAAATTT
>NZ_CALCYR010000222.1 GCF_937906425.1 uncultured Methanobrevibacter sp.
TAATTAATTAATTTAAATAAATAATAAATTTTAATTACTTATTAATTTAAATAACAAATTTGAATAATTAATTAATTTAAATAAATAATAAATTTTAATTACTTATTAATTTAAATAACGAATTTGAATAATTAATTAATTTAAATAAATAATAAATTTGAATAATTTAAATTTGAATTAATAAAACTATTAAAGAAATAATAAAAACTTATTATTAAATTAATAGAATATTTTAATTTTAAATTAATGAAAAATAAAAAAATAATAAGAAAATTTAAAAATTTTCCAATTTTATTTTTCAAAGATAAAATAAATCTTTAAAGATTAACAGAATTATTCTTCTGCTTCCTCTTCTTCAGGATTTAAGATATCGTTAATGGATTTGCTACCTGCTTTGGTAACAATAGTGTTAATTTGAACAATGTCTTCAGAGATAGTGTTTCCTCTGACAGTTTTTCTCTTTTTAACACCATCAGCTTTAGGTTTGTAACCAATTCCACCAGTTAAAAGACTTTTGATTCTTCTAGGACCATCAACGTCTTTTTTCATAGCAAAACCGTTTTTGTCACTACCACCGGTGATTTTTAAAGTGTAGCCATCTAAACCTACGATTTGACCATCAAATTCTTCACCGATTTTTAAGCCGTTTAATTGTTTTGTGTCATCAATTTCAACTTGATAACTTAATTCTTTTTCAGAAACAACAACTTTAAATACCAATAAAATTCCTCCTTTTATTTCCTAGGAATTTAATCTCCCGTTAAATCATAGAATTATAATCTTAAACTTTAATAAATATTTTAAAATCTGAATATAGACTTTAATTTAAACTTTTCTTATTCAAAAATTAGAATAAGATTTAATTTAAACTTTTCTTATTCAAAAATCCGAATAAATTTAATAATTATTCAAAAAGACCAAACTTACCCCAATCAGGATCCTGTCTGCGTTTAATTTCAAGGATTTCTCCCATTGTTGTAAACTCGTCCTCATTCAATTTGTCCTTAAATTCACGTTCCAAAATCTTATAATGCTTTTCAGGAACATCAATATACAATGTGTCTCCTTCCTCAAAGTTTTTGCCTGCCACAGCATCATTGATTGCCATAGCAACCCTTTGACCTCTGGAGATTGCAGATAGGGTTTCACCCTTGTCCTCCATACTTGCAATGGTTCCTACATACTCACCGTTTGCATTCATTACAGAGTGACCTTGCTTGACTGTACCTGCCTCAACTTCAATTCCACAGATTGCAGGTTTGCTTTGCCTGAATATCAATTTAGGAAGAATCATGAATTTTGCAGGTTTGATAACAGCATCAAGCCATTGTTTTTTCTGAGCCTCTTTTCTAGCCCTTACCCACTCTTCATAATCCTCAATGATTTGATAGATTACATCTCCGGCAAATAACTTGACTCCGGAATTCTTTAAGTCATCTTCAGCCTTAGGATTGACCTTTACATTGAATGCAATGATTACCCCATGCTCAATGTTTTCATCCTTTGCAATTGAAGCGTCAATAACATCCCTCTTGTTGACATCACCGATTTCAGCTGACCTGATTGGAATGTCAATCTCCTTAAGCAAGTGAACTACAGCTTCAAGGGACCCTAAGGTATCTGCCTTAACAAATAAACCTTCATCATCAGTATCAACAGTAATGTCCTCCAATTCCTTTAACAATTCTGCTTCAACATCTTCCTCATCATTTAAAACTCTTAAAGGAGATCCTGAAACAACATCATCAAGATTTGGAGCAGCTATCTTAATACCTGCTGCAGCAACAACCTCATCAACCTTTTTAAATTTCTTCTTTGAATCCCTCATCTCTTCAAGAGGCAAAGGCCTTAAAATGGATCTGATTTTAGTTGTAACCACATTGTTTGCATCCATTAAAGCTATCTCATCACCATCACGAAGAACACCGTCATAGATAATGCTGTCAACGGTAACTCCAAGACCAGTCTCTTCCTTAACTTCCAAGACTGTTCCCTTAGCTGGAGCGTCCTCATGAATTTCCAATTGCTTGGTTAAATATTCCTGAGCAAGACCAAGTAACATTGCAATAAGTTCAATTACGCCTTCACCTGATTTTGCACACATTGGGATGATTGTGATTTGACTTGCAAAATTCTCAACCCTGTCAAATCTTTCGGATTGGAAACCTTCCTCATGCAATTTACCGACAAGCTCATAAATCTTTAAGTCCAAGTCAGTTTGTACACTTGGAGCCTGTTGCTTAAAACTTTCCATAAAGGAAGCTCCCTCATGAGTTTCCCAACCGAAAAGTCTGTCGATTTTATTTGCCGCAACGATAAATGGAGTCTTATACATCTTGAGAATATTGATTGCCTCATAGGTTTGAGGTTTGAAACCTTCATTTATGTCTACAATCAGGATAGCCAAGTCTGCCAATGCCCCACCACGTTTTCTTAAGGAAGTGAATGCTGCATGTCCAGGAGTGTCTACAAAAAACAATCCAGGAATTGTATCTTTGATTGATAAACGTGAAATAAAGTCTCCGCAGATTTCATTTACTGTATCAATAGGTATTTCTGTAGCTCCGATATGTTGAGTAATACCACCAGCCTCTCTATCAGCTACTGTACTTCCTCTAATATAATCCAATAATGTTGTTTTACCATGATCTACATGACCTAAAACAGATACAATTGGGGATCTGATTTTCATATTAACTCCTCCTACACATTTTAAAATTTTTTGCAAATAAATAAGGCAATTTTTATAATTAAATAAATTGAATAAATAATGAATCAAATTTCAATAATCGAAATTCAATAATAAATTTTAAGATTTAATAAAACTATAAGTCAAATAATTGAAAAAACGAATTTGAACTAATTTTATAATTTTAATTGATTTAAATGAATTATTTTTAATTAGATAAACAATTAAAATTAAATTTTATAAATCTATTCGTAAATCCAAGCGTTATCAGACATGGAATAATCACAAATTTCATCTTCGTCGAAGAAGAGAGCAATTTCTCTTTCTGCAGATTCAGGTGCATCAGATGCGTGAATGATGTTTCTACCAGTGTCCATACCAAAGTCACCTCTGATAGTTCCAACATCAGCTTCTTTAGGATTGGTTGCTCCGACCATCTTTCTAATTACGGAAATAGCGTCGTCCCCTTCAATAACCATGGTTAAAGCAGGAGATGAAGTGATATATTCTACTAAACCTTCAAAAAATGGTTTTTCAGAGTGTTCTCCATAATGCTTTTTAGCTAAATCTTCATCGATTTGTCTTAATTTTAATGCAACAATTTTAAGACCCTTATCTTCGAAACGGCTTAAAATTTGACCCATTAAACGTCTGGATACCGCATCAGGTTTCATCATAACAAAGCTTTTTTCAATCATTGTTTAACCCATTTAACTTTTCTTGGTACTCTACCAAGTTTAATCATATTTTTTTCACATTTACTACCACAGAAGAAATAGATTGTACCATCTTTCTTAACATACATTTTTCCAGTACCTTCCTCTATTTCTTTACCACAGAATGAACAAGTTCTCATGTTAAAACACCTTCTTAATAATAAGCAATAACTTAATTTAAGTTATTTAAGGAGTTCTAATCTCCTTAGCTTCTCTAATTGTGTCGAGTAACATTAAAATATCGCCTTCACGTACAGGGCCCATGATATTTCTTGTTAAAATTCTTCCTTTGTCTCTTCCATCGAGAATTCTGCATTTTACTTGCATAATTTCTCCAGTCATTCCAGTTCTGTTAAGAACTTCAATAACTTCTGCTGGACTTCCTTCTTCCATATTATCACCTGTTAGTTATATTGAAGATAAATATCTTCTAAACAGAGCTGATACTTATTCTTTAAGTTCTGCTACTTTTTCAACAACTTCAGCTACTAAATCAGCTGCGTCTCCAGCATCAACAATACAAGCGGAAGCAGTACCAACACTTAAACCAGCAGCTGCACCAACTTTATCTTTGGTTGCTAAGTATACGTAAGGAATTTCTTTTTCTTCTGCGAGAACAGGAATGTGAGCAACGATTTCAGCAGGATCAACATCTTCTGCGATAACGACTAAAGCTGCGCTTCCTCTTTCAATAAATTTAGTTACTTCATTAGTTCCTTTTGCTACTTTACCAGTACTTTGTGCGATTCCTAAAGCTTCTTCTGCTTTATTAGCGATTTCTTCAGGTGTGTCAAATTTTACATAAATGTTTGCCATATAATTTACCTCCTTTTTCATCTGGCTTTTGCCATCCATCGGCAATATTATAACTGCAATAAAATCTCATTTTTTTAGATTTTAATAAATATGATACAATTATAATAATTAAAACAGTAATTATCCGGTTAAAATAAGCATAAAACAAAAAATGATTATGATTAAAGATAAGCTCCAATTATTTAAAGTTATTTTTAACAACCATAAATTTATAATTATTTTAAAATAACCGATTGCTTAAATTTTATTAAATAAGCAGAATAATCAGAAGAATAATTACAATTTTTAAAATCCGTAAAATAACCAAATAATTATAGATAAAACTTAAAACGATTCAAAAAATATCTATAGCTTTTTAAATAAAATAAAATCATTTAAAAAGATATCTTACAGCAAATAGCCTAAGAGTAAAAAATTCAATTATAATTACAGATTTAAAGTTTTAATCTATAACTCTAAATATTATATTCACATCACTAAATAATAAAGCCTAAATGAATTTAAATAAAATAGAGCAATTCACCTAGTTTAATATTTTCAATGAATATTATTAGTTTAAGTAAAATTAGCTAATAATATAAAATTTTTCAATTTAGTATTAATGAAATAAATTCTAGAGAACTAGACATATTATAATATAGTAATAATAGTATATAAATGTTGTTAATGGAAGAGTTTAAAAAAAGAATTAATTTGAATTATTTTTTCAAAGGATCAAATTAAAATCAAATCCAATTAATAAATTAAATTATTTTTTAAGGATCACATTTAATAAATCAAATAATAAATTAAATTATTTTTTAAGGATCACATTTAATAAATCAAATAATAAATCCAATGATGAATCCAATGATAAATCAAATAATAAATCCACTGATAAATCAAATAATGAATTGAAAAATCAAAATTGTCAAAAATTGACGATAAAATAGTCTAAAGAGTGATAAAAATAAAAATAAAAAAAATAAAAAAAGTAGTTCTACTATCGAAATACATTTTAAGAAAAGAAATAAGTAATAAATTACTTAAATCTAAATCTTAATTATTAAAAAAGTAAATAGAAAACCTATTTAATTGCTAATTTAATATCTTCAGCTTTTACGGTTTTTCTACCAGCGTGGCGTGCGAAGTTAACAGCTTTTTGTGCTAATTCGTCACCTTTTTCTTCTAAAGCTTCAGCTAATGCAACTTTTGCATCATCGCTAATTCTTTGTGCGCCAGCATTTTTTAAGATACGACCGACAGGTGCGATTGGTAATTCACTCATATTTTCACCTCCAATTAAAATGTTGTTTTACATATTATATAAAGGTTTTGTTTTTTTAAAGTATTAAATCACTTATTATCAACTATATAGTAATAGAAATATTGTTTTTTAATAATAAGAAAATATTAAAAGAAATCAATAAAATATAATAAAAATTTATAGTAAAATAGATAAATTAAAGGCTTAGAACTCTTAAAAAATAAACCTTTTTAAAACTCTTAAATTAACTAATAATTAGTTAAATAAAGTTAAATAGACAAATAAAGAACAATAATATTTTAAAAAAACTAAATAAGAAAAATTTTTTTTAAATCGCAAATAAAACACAAATTATCATTTAAAATAAAAATATGAGTTAAAATAAGTGTTAAAAGTAAAAATAATGAATTTTTAGAAATTATTTCAATAGAATTTTTATAAAAATTTTATAATAATAAATTAAAGAAATTTTAAAAAATTAAAAAGAAAAATCTAAAAGAAAATAAAAATAAAAAAATAGCTAAAACTAATAAAAAAAATAGCTAAAATGAATAAAAAAAATAAGAAAATTAAATAAAAAAATAGATAAAACGAATAAAAAAAATAGCTAAAATGAATAAAAAAAATAAGAAAATTTAAATTAAAAACATGAAATTAAATCTTATGTCCAATCAAATATGTTCCAGTTGTTTCATCAATGTGAACCCTAATAAATTCACCTAAATTAACATCCTTAACAACAACAGGAATATATGAATCTGTCTTGGCAATAAATCCTCCCTTAGATCCTTTTTCAAGAACCACAACATCAAATTCCTTGTCCTTTAATACCTTATTTTCATCTTCAATTATCTTAAACTTAATATCAGTCAAATATTTTGATCTCCTTCTCATATCATCAGAGGGAATATTCTCCAATGAAGATGAAATGGCTCCTTCCCTATGCTGATATTTGGACAGATGCAAAAGGTTGAATTTAATTTCCTCAACAAGCTCCACAGTTTTCATAAAGTCATCCTCCGTTTCAGTAGGATAACCAATAATGATATCTGTAGCCAATGTCAAGTCAGGAATCTCCTCCTTAAATCTTTTTACAATATGCTTATAATCCTCAACAGTATGATTTCTTCTCATATGTTTCAATACAGCATCACTTCCAGATTGAATTGGCAAATGAAGGAAATTGAAAACCTTTTCCATTTTAAATGCTTCAATTAAATTTTCCAAATCATTTCCAATGTTTTTAGGATGCATCATACCAACACGTACCCTGAATTCACCATCTAAATTAGCGACTGCCTTAATCAAATCAGATAATTTTTCACCACTGTCCTTTCCAAAGGCAGATGTGTCCTGAGCAGTCAATTGAATCTCAACACAGCCGTCCTCAATTGCATTTTTTGCCTCCTCAACAATATCCTCTATGGGATAACTGTTTAAGTGACCTCTAGCAAAACGAGTACAGCAATAGGTACACGCACCTAAACAACCTTCACAAATTTGAATAACATGAATATAAGGATCTTGACGTATTTTAGGAACACAAACCTTAGGTTCATCTGAAAAACCAAATTCACGAGCGACCTCACCTGAGATTGCAGATTTTACAACATCCGCTGTCTTGTTAAGCTGATGAGGTCCAATCCATGAACAATTCGGCCCAATATTTTCAAGTTTTTTAGGATCCACCTCAACCATACACCCTCCAACAATAATCTTCTTTTCCGGAAAATCTTCCTGAAGAGCCTTGATTCTGTTGATTACCTTACTTTCAGTAGGCAATTTAACATAGCAAGTATTTACAATAATTGCATCTGCATCTTCATGATTGTCAACAAGTTCTATATCGTTTTCATTTAGAACCCCTGCCATAATCTCAGAATCAGCCTGATTAAATGTACATCCATAAGTTTCTATAAATACTTTCATATTATCATCTAAATTGTAAAAAAAGGATTTTCCCTACATAAAATCCCTATATACAATAAATCTTAGACTCTCTAAAACAATTCTTTGTTTTTGGATATCTATCAATAATAAAAATGAACTCTTCAACATAAAATAAACTTTAATTGAATGATCATAGTATGAAAAAGTTAGCTAATAAACTTAATAGTAACAGAAAAACCTTATAATTCTTTTAAAATATGGATATTAGATTTTATTTTTTATAGAGCTTTCGCTATCTAAAATTATTTGATTTAAATTGATTCAATCCTTTTTTTACCAATGAATCATCATTTTATGAAATAGATCTCGATTCAAAAGACAAAGAGCTTTATTACGAACATCAACCTTCTCAAAGCTAAACACCATCGGAAAATGAGTGACCATATTTCGAAACACTTTACGAATGGTTTTGGGATCTAAACCCCAAGACGATAGAGCTTCTTTCATTTTAATATTTCGTTTGGATCGATGCTCTAAGAAATACTTTTTTAAAGTAGTTTCCAATTGTTTGCTCTTGTAAGACTTCGTTTTATCTAAAGGAAGAGAGACCCGGTTATAGAATCCATTTTTTTGAAGGATTTCTTGAAGTTCTTCTACACAATATTCTTGATACAGGGGAGAAGTTTTTTGAAGTAGTCTTTGAACATGAGCTATTGCAACCGATAAATTCTTTGCTTGTAAGGAATTTTTAAAAGCATGTTCCATGGATTGATTGGTATATTTGAGTTGATCTTTTATTTGTTGGAGCTCATGATCCTTTTGATCACATTTTTGTTTCCATTCCTTTAACTCTTGTTTCTGCTCCTGTAAGTTTTCTTTCATTCCTTGTATCTGTTCTTTTAGTTTTTGTAATTCTTCCTTCATATAGGTCAAATTCTTTTGAGCTTGTTCAATGTCAGAAAGGGTTGCTGTTCCAAGTTCATATTTTGTTTTATAAGAGTCTATAATTTTATTTTGCAATTCAATAAGTTCCTTTTGATAAGAAATCAATTTATCCGTTCTGATTAAATTGTAATAATCAACGGCAAAAGCTGATGAAATATAAATATAAGAGGCTCTTTCATCTTGTTTTATCATCTCTAATTGTTTCTTTTTGGATTTTGTAATCAGATGATTTTTGCCCCAAATATCAATTTCATAATTCATTGTAAGAGGTAATAAATAATGGGTTTCTGCGTAATTTGGGATTTTGACTTCACCGAATAATTCATCAGATGAACTAAAAATTCTCCCGACATAACCTTGAAAACCGACATGCGGAAGCTCATTTGCGAACGACATTTTAACGATCCTGTTTCCTTCGTCGACTTTCAAAACAGCAGCTTTTAAATCGTTATTATT
>NZ_CALCYR010000223.1 GCF_937906425.1 uncultured Methanobrevibacter sp.
AAAAAGAATTTTTTTTATTATTATATTTTTATATTTATTTTTCAATTTTAGAGGAATTTCAATGAATTTTGATTTAAAGGAAGTATTTTTAATTTTTATAAGAGGATTTTTCATGGGATCTGCAGATACAATCCCTGGAGTTTCCGGTGGTACAATTGCTTTAATAACTGGTATTTATGAACGTTTGGTTCATGCAATTAGTGAAATAAGATTTTCTTTTATTAAACCACTGATAAAATTGAATTTTTCTGAATTTAAGGAAAAATTAATTGAAGAGATTGATTTTGAATTATTCATTCCTCTTGTTTTAGGTATAGGAATTGCAATTTTAACATTGTCCAAACTAATAACTTATCTTTTGGAGACTCAAACAGCATATACATTCTCTTTCTTTTTAGGTTTAATATTGGCATCAGCCTATATTTTATATACCAAATTGGAAGAAATCAATATGAAATTAATCATTTTAACAATAATTGGAATTGTTTTATCCTATATATTTGTAGGATTAAATCCTATTGCTGCTAACCATAGTCTTATTGTATTGTTCTTCTCAGGTCTTATAGCAATCTGTGCAATGATTTTGCCTGGAATTTCCGGTTCATTCCTATTGTTGTTACTGGGTCAATATGAATATATGTTAAACTCTTTAAATTCTCTAAACATTACAGAAATTATTGTTTTTATTATTGGAGCATTAATAGGAATATTAGGATTTTCAAGAGTCTTGAATTATCTTCTTGAAAACCATGAAACCGGAACAATGGCATTTTTAATTGGAATAATGATTGGAACCTTAAGATTGCCAGTAAATCAAATTACAACTAATTTAACTGGATCTTGGATAATTTGTGCTATTTTAGCCATAATTGGAATTCTTTTAATCATTGTTTTAGAAAAAAAGATGGCTAACTAAATTAATATGAATGAAATAAATTAATGAATAAATAATCAAAAAAATTAAAATTTTAACTAAATAATTAATAAATTAATTAAATTAAATAAATTATTAATTAAATTAGAATTAATTAAATTAAATAAATTATTAATTAAATTAGAATTAATTAAATTAGAATTAATTAAATTAAATTTATTAAATTAGATAATTATTAAATTAAATAAATTATTTTAATTAATTAAATTAGATAATTAATTAATTAAATAATAAATAAATTAAATAAATTTATTAAAATAAAGAAATTAAAGAAATTAATCAATTGCTGGTGGAAAAATGGGTTTATTTGATTTTTTAAAAAAAGACAAAAAGGATTCAAAGGAAAATAGAAATAAACAGGAATCTAAATCTAGTGAAAATAATAAAAATAATAAAGATCAAAGTGAAAAACCTAAAAGAACTTCCAGATTTAGAAGAAATAAAAAGGATAATAACAGCATTGATTTTAGTCTAATTAAAAAGATAGATGTCGAAGATATGCAAAAGGCTAAAGAAGAACGTCTTAAAAAGGATTCTCGTTCAAAAGAGGATAAAATTAAGGATGAAAGCTTTAGACAAATAGCAAAAAATCATAAAAGCAGAAACAACAGGATTGCTGCAACAATGGAAATCAAGTCCCAAGATGTTTTGGAGGATTTATCCCTTGAAAATAAGGACAGATATGTTAGAACTATTGCGGCATCCAGAGTTACAGACCCAAATATCCTTGAGGAATTGGCGTCCAATGCAAAATACAGTGATGTAAGACAAATCGCTTATGATAAGTTGGGAAGAGAGGAAAATGTTTTTGCTGAAATTGCCAAATATGATAAAAAAGTTAAAAATCGCCTATCTGCAATAGACCAGATAAATAATGAAGTAATTCTTATGGATATTGTTATCAATGCCAAAGATCAAAAAACCAAATTCAAGGCATTGGATAAAATAGAGAATAATCTTATATTAACTGAAATATTAAAGAAATCCGATGATAAAAAGATAATCAACAATATTGTTGATAACGAGAAATTCAACAATCAGGAAATCCTTGAGGAAATATCTCTTGATGAGGAAATTGACAAGTTTATAAGAGCAGATTCCATAAAGAAATTAGATTCTGACAGTGAAATTATAAAAGAGCTTGCATTCAATGAGGAAAATGAGCATGTACGTTTGGCAGCCATTGAAAAACTCCAAAATCAGGATGATTTAAAGGAAATTGCATTAAATCATGAGGATTCCGCCTCACGTATTAAGGCAAGTCAAAAGATAAGTGATGAGGATACTTTAAGTGAGATTGCTTTTAATGATGAGGATAAATTCGTTAGAATTGAATCGTTAAACAATATATCAAATGAGGATATAATAATTAAGATTGCAAAAGAGGATAGTGACAGTTTTGTAAGAAGTGAATGTATTAAGAAAATTAATTCTCCGATTGATTTAACATACATTTCTATCAATGATGATGATTTAATTGTAGGTAAAAATGCTTTAAACAAACTTCTTAATATATTAAATGAAAATAAAAATAGTGATATGTCTGATATAAGTGAAAATGATAAAAATAATCTAAAATCTGATGATGATAAAAAAGAAAAAAATAATCTAAAATCTGATGGGGATGGAAAAGATAAGATTATGAATATTTCACAAGCGGATATTAATGAATTGCTTCAGGATATTGCAATAAATGCTAATTATGATGAAATTTCAGATTTGGCAATAAAAAATATTGATGATGATGAAATATTATTGAATATTGTCAAGGATTCCAAATTGAATAATAAAGTAAATGCTGCAAACAAGATTAAATCCGAGGATATTTTATCAAAAATGGCCATGGATGATTCAGATTCCAATATAAGATTAAATTCCATTAGAAAAATAAAAGACAAAAAGATTTTAGAGGAAATCGTTTTAAGCGGAAATTATAATGATTCATGTATTGAGGCTATTTCCAAAATAAGAAATCAGGATTTATTGGCTGAATTGGGACAAAATGATAATGATTCCAAGGTTCGTGAAGCAGCTTGTAAAGAGATAACTAGTATTAATGTCTTAGAAAAGATTTTGGCAAATGACGAAGACAAGTATGTTCGTGAAATTGCTAAAAATAGGTTAAATTTGTTAAAAAAATAAGATAATAAGATTTGATATTAATCCTTTATATATATGTAAAA
>NZ_CALCYR010000224.1 GCF_937906425.1 uncultured Methanobrevibacter sp.
ATGAGTTTTGTTTTATTTATTTTCAGTTGTTTTTATTGTTTTTTTATAAAATAAGTATTGATTCGTTTTGAAAACTTTTAAAGTAAAATGAGTTTTGTTTTATTTATTTTCAGTTGTTTTTATTGTTTTTTTATAAAATAAGCGTTGGTTTGTTTTTAAAAACTTCTAAAAAATAAAAAATAAAAAATAAAAAATTGTAAAACTATAAACATTTGTTTATAATTTTACATAAATGTCTTTTTTTAAGCGGCTGCAGTTTCCTTTTCCACAGTTTCAGCTTCAATAATTACCGGTTCTTCCTCTGGAAGAACGGACTTTGTGCTTCTTAATCCAAATAACATAGTGGATAAGTTGTGAAGCAATGAAGTTGTTGTAGGTGGAATAATGCCTAAAAGACCTAATCCAATTAAGGATCCATTGAACATTACAATGTGTCTGTAATTGGTGTTGATCTTGTCAATCATTCCAGTAGCTAACTTTCTAAGAGTTACTAAATCGTATAAATCATCTGAAAGTAAGGAAATATCTGCAACTTCTCTTGCAATGTCAGAGGAGTTTCTCATAGCCACTGATACATTTGCTGCAGATAGTGCAGGTGAATCGTTAATTCCATCTCCAACCATAATTACTTGGTGTCCTTCGTCCTTAATGCCTTGTATAATGTTTGCCTTATCCTCTGGAAGGACTTGTGATTGGTATCTGGTGATTCCTAAATCATTAGCTATTTTATTTGCAGCATTTTCACTGTCTCCAGTGAGCATCACTACATTTGTAATTCCTAATTCTTTAAGTTGGCTAATTACCTCATGGGCTTCATCTCTTACTGGGTCTGCAATACAAAGGATTCCTTGAAGTTTCTTTCCAATTGCAAGATAAATAACTGAATATTCGCTAATGTTTTCTTCAATGATTTTTTCTTGTTTTTTGGTAAATTTGATGCCTTCATCTTCTTCAACAAAGTGTCTGCTTCCTATGATTGCCTTTTTACCATCGTAAGTAGTTGAAATTCCATGTGCCACTATATATTCCACTTCGCTATGATCTTCCTCATGTATCAAGCCCTCTTTTTCAGCTTGCTTTACAATTGCGGTAGCTACGCTATGTGCAAAGTGCTCTTCGATACATGCAGCTATTCTCAGCACTTCATCCCTTTCGTATTTTCCACAAGGAATGACTTTCTCAAGAACAGGACTTGCATTGGTTAAAGTTCCGGTTTTATCAAATACGATGGTGTCTGCATTTGCAAATGCTTCAAGGTGTTTTCCACCTTTTACCATCATTCTATTATCTGAAGCTTCTCTCATTGCAGTAATGACTGAAATCGGGGTAGTCAATTTGATTGCGCATGAGAAGTCAACCATAAGAACCGCCAAGGCTTTTGTAACATTTCTTGTAAGCAAATAGGTTAATGCAGTTCCAAGTAAACTGTATGGAACAATTGAATCTGCCAATTTTTCAGCCTTACTTTGAATTCCAGCCTTAAGCTCTTCGGAATCTTCAATCATGTTGATGATCTTGTTAAGTCTTGTCTCATCATTAACTGATCTTACTTCAATTACTAGGGAACCTTCTTCAATTACAGTTCCTGCATGTACAGCTTTACCTTTACCTTTGTGAACTGCCAAGGATTCTCCTGTCATGGATGCTTCGTTAATCATTGCATCTCCATCAACGATAACTCCGTCAACAGGAATCAATGCGCCAGTTCTTACTCTTATATTGTCACCTTTTTCAAGTTTTGTCATAGGATATGGTTTTTCGATTTCTCCACCTTCACCATCATCTTCAACTAACCATACAGTGTCAATGTTTAATGATAAACTATTTTTCAATGTATTTTTAGTTTTTTGCATGGTATAATCTTCTAACATGTCTGAAATGGACAGGAGGAACATCATTGATCCTACAGAACTGTAGTTTTTGGTAAGCAATGATGCAGCTATTGCAGTTCCATCAAGAAGTGCAACATCAGCGCGGAAACTTGTTAGGCTGTCGAATCCTCTCCAGAGGAATCCTGCTGCATGATAGAACATTCTTAATTTTCTGAAAGGAATAGGCAATACTATTTTAATTAAATAGCGTCCTAAAATCTTTTTAGATAAGTTTATAACAAAGTCATTAGATAACTCTTTTGAAATAATCTCTTCACTAGCTTTTGTTTCATAAAGATCTGCTTGACTAATTTTATCTAAGATATTGAGGATTTCTCCTCTTTTTGCTCTATCACTGTAATTAATAAGAATACTACCGTTTCTGTGAGAGATATAACATTCGTCTATGAAGTCATATTCGAGTAAGGTTTCAGTTAAGCCATAGGTTTCCCCTTTAGTAAATGCTTCTTTACCAGCACGAACTCTTAAACGGGTGTTTTTATCATAAACTATATCGTAAATCATGGCTCTAAAATAAAATAATATTTTTAATTATTGATATTTTAATTTTTAAAACAAATAATGGATGAATCTTATAAAATTATTTAATGATTCAAAAGGGATTATTCATAATAAAAATTAATTTAATTAAAAATGTTTGAAAATTATAAAAAATAGTAAATGATTTAATAAAATAAAAAATTTATCATTAAATCATTTCGATTAAAAATTTATTCTTCTTCAGTAACATCAACACAGACAGCTTCTTTTTGTGCTGCTTTTGCATCTACATGGATGTCTTCTGCATTGTCTTTAATGTCTTGGATGGATTCTTCGATGTCACTTTTGCATGTTAAGACTTTTGCCATACCTTTTGCAGCATAGTCTTTTGTAGTTTGGGATTTTAGGATTTTGTATCCTGCGTAAGCTGTTGCCATTCCACCAACGAAAATTAATGCATGTTTGTGTTGAATCATTTTGTCTGCTAATTCTTGTCTAGTTACCATTTTTTCACCTTTGATATTTTTGTTCTCATATCCTAAATATTAAAAATGTTTAATTAAAAAATTTATATTCAATTGTCCTCTTTTTAATTAATTTTTTAATATGATTTTAAATATTCAATTTTTAAAATGCATATCAAATTATTTTTTTAATATTAGAATTTATAATTATAGTTTAATTTTTGATTTTATTTAAATCTTTAGGTATGCCTAAAATCTTAAAAAAAACTATAATTTTTTGGATACAATTTCTCCATGTAAATTCTTTTTTATGAGATAATCTTTTTTATGTAATTATTAGTATATAAATCATTCGGTTTAATTTTGCTTTATTTCTAAAATAGAGCCCAATTATTTAGTTATACCTAATTTAAATTTAGTTTATCCAAAATTTACTTTAGTTATGCCTAAAATGGTATTAGTTATGCCTAAACTTAATTTAGAGATGCCTAAATTTTTTTAAAATCTCTCCTTTAAGGGCTTCTTTTTAAGTTTTTCACCTAATTTTTTTGCTTTTTTTTAAGAATTTTGTAAATTTTCATAGGCATTTTTTATAATTTTTTTATTCTTCCCAAGTTTGATTTTTTAAAATTCTTATTATTTATTATTGATAATA
>NZ_CALCYR010000225.1 GCF_937906425.1 uncultured Methanobrevibacter sp.
TTTTATTTTTTTTGTTATGTTTTTTTAAATTTTAAATTTTAAATTTTTATTTTTTTTATTTTTTTTGTTATGTTTTTTTAAATTTTAAATTTTTTTAATCCTTGAAATTTTAAAATCTTTTTTTAACACTCTTTTTCATGAAGTCTTCCATTTATGAAGTTTCCTCTATTTATTCTTGATAAGGTCATGTTCCTTATTTGGTCCTTTAAAAGTTCCAAATCATATGTGTTGTCCTCTTTCAATGCCTGTGAATAAAGGGAAACGACTGTTGAACTGTATTTCGGGCTTGAGAATCTGGAGTCAATAATCACTGAATCGATTCCTGTGTCCTTGATTGTCTCAATTTCATTTATAAGACATAAGCAGTCCTTGTTTATGAAATGACTGTGTCTGTTGTAGTCAAAGACCACCTTATACTTGAATTTCTTTCTCTTTTGATCTTCAAGGATTGCATAATCTGAAGAGTCTCTAATTATAAAGTCCCTTCCTTCGTTAAGGTTTGAAAAGTCATCCTTGCTGCTCATGACTTCCAGATTTCCTTGAACTATGATATTCAAATCCATATTCTCTTTATTTTCATCCCTTATGAATTTATATTTGCAAACCATTTCCCTAATTTCCTTATGTGAAAGCTCAGATGATAATATAATGCTTTTAAAACCTGATTTTTCCAGGTTTTTCAGATTGTAGCTGTTCCAAACATTGAGGTTGTGATTTCCATAAACATCATTTTTAAAGCTTTTCCTGATTCCTGGAGTGTCATACATGATTGGAATGATTATATTTTCCTCTTCAAGTTCATCAAGGATTTTCCTTGCCCTTTCAATTTCCTCATCACTTATAAATGAAGATAAGACCCAGACAAGTTTTTCCTCTTTCTCTATTTCATCCTTGGATTTTCCATGGTTTATCCTCTTGTATGCTTCCCTCAATAGGTCTTTTACATTGTCAAAGTATTCTTCAGGATTTGTATATAAAAAGGATGGGTCGAAGAAATACTTGTGGATAGGAAGCTTTGACACCATGTCGATAAGGTCAAGGTTTTCAAGCATTATTGAAAGATTTAATTTCTCATTTCTAAGGGGAATCTCATTATATGATTCATATTCCCTTATGAACTGATTAATCCTTTTATTTGTTTTTCTGATTTCCCTTTTGTCTGCCTTGAAGTAATTAAGGTAGAGTTCAGTGGCTTTGTCAAGTATTGTCCTTCTTATTTTATTCAATTTTCCAATTGGAATGAATAAGTCATCCGGCAATTCATTTATGCTTAAGTTTTCAATATAGAATGGGGTTGAACCTGTTTTTGAAAATTGCTTTTCAATATCCTCAACACTTATAGGCCTTTTTTGAGCCTTTTCAAATTTTGATTCGGATATGTATCTGAAATTGAAGTTTTCAATCCTATTTTCATTGTTTATTCCCTTTTCCTCAATCTTGAATTTTACATTGATGTTTAGGCTTAAGTCATCATTTAATCTAATGTCAAGGCTCAATGGGATATGGGGATTGATTTTTTCATTGTGGAATTGCTTAAGGTAATCATGGGTTGATTTTGAAAAGCTTAAGAGAACCTTGTCTCCAACCCTAACATTTCTTGTAGTTTCAAGCTTTATGTATTCCTCATTTTGTTCTATGATATTATCGATGTAAATTCCCTTGATTTTATCCTTGTATTTAAAGCCGATACCGTCTCCCAAGTCAAGATTTATTGAAAAATCCTTGTTTTCCTTGGAGATTGTAATGATCTCTCCCTCTTTTTCAATGATTTTTCCAATGTAAACCCCTTCATGTCCAGAGCTTTCCCTTCCCAAGACCTGTCCTGGTTTTTGATTAAGAATGTATCCGTCTGTAAACTTTCTGTTGAATACGAGGGACAATTCCTTTTTGTATTCATCATTTTCAGCCTTTATTTTCTTAAGTTCCTCTTCATCACTTTCCTCTTTTTCCATTTCCACATTGTCAATGAGGTGTCTGTATGCATTAACTATTGTTCCTACATAATCTGCAGATTTCATCCGTCCTTCAAGCTTTAGGGAGAATACTCCTGCATCTTCAATTTGGTCAAGACCATTAAAGACAGCCAAGTCATGTGTAGAGAGAAGATAGCCGTTTCCAACATTGTAATTCTTGTATTTAAGTTTGTATTGCTTACGGCAAGGCTGTGCACAGGCTCCCCTATTTCCACTTCTTCCGCTGTTGTATGATGAGATGTAACAGTTTCCGCTAAAGCAGTAGCATAATGCCCCATGTCCAAAGACTTCAAGTTCCATGTTTAAATTGGAATCCTTAAGTTTTTGGGAAATTTCCCTTATCTTTTCCACATTCAGCTCACGTGGAAAGACTATTCTTGAAATATTGTTCTCAACAGCCCATAGGACACAGTCATAGTCACTTAGGGTCATTTGTGTTGAGGCATGCACTTCAAGGTCTGGGATAAGATTTTTGATAAGTTCAATAATTCCAAGATCCTGTACGATAACTGCATCAACGCCTATTTTATAAAGTTTGAAGAGGTATTTGACTACTTCAACAATTTCAAAGTTGTTTATGAGCGTATTGACTGTAACATGTATTTTAACTCCATTCAAATGGGCATATTCAACACTTTTTTCTATCTCCTCAAGTGTAAAGTTCTTTGCAAATGCCCTTGCTCCAAATCGCTCTCCGGAAATGTAAACTGCATCAGCTCCTGCATTGACTGCAGTAACTAGAATGTCATAATTTCCTGCAGGGGCCAATAATTCAGGTAAAGTCATTAAAATAATCTCCTTTTTTAATTTTATATCGATGAATAATAATTTTTTCAATCTTACTTATTTTGATGAATAATTCATTATAATTTTTTATCTTCTCTTTTTGCAGATTGTATTTTATATATTTCTACAATCGTATCTTAATATTGAATTTTTATTTTGTAATTGTCTAACAATTTATAATTATGTTAATTTTATTATATACATATTTTTATAATTGGAAAAAATACAGTTCATTTTTTTAATTTAAAAATTTCTTAAAATCATGTTTTTTTTAATTTAAAAATTTCTTAAAATTTTGTTTTTTTTAATTTAAAATTTTTTAAATTTTGTTTTTTTTAATTTAAAAATTTCTTAAATTTTATTGGTCTGGATTTTCTAAAAAATTAATTAAAATTATATATTTTAAAAATAAATCTTATTTTATGTATATTGTATTGGAAGGAATAGATGGTGCAGGAAAATCAACTCAAATCACTTATTTAAAAGAATGGTTGGAAGATAATGGCTTAAAAGTAGAAACAATTGTTGAACCTACTGATTTGGAAGTTGGAAGACTTATTCGTAAATTATTAACTCGTTCAGATGCTACAAGTGAAACTATGCAAAAGACTTTAGGCCTTTTGTTTGCAGCGGACCGTCTTATTTTAATGGATAGGATTGAAGAGCTTGAAGCTAATAATACTGTTGTTATTAGTGATAGGTCCTTTTATTCCAGTTTGGTATATCAGGAGCCTCAGGAATGGATTAAGGAATTAAATAAATATGCTAAAGAACCTGATATGGTTCTTCTTTTAGATTTGGATGTTAAAAAGTCTGTTGCCCGAACTGAAGGAACTGATGAATTTGAAAATGAGGAGTTTCTGACTGGAGTTAAGGAAAATTATCTAAAATTAGCAAGTGAAAATGATAATTTTGTAATTGTTGATGCTAATAATGGGCCTAATAAAGTCTCTTCAGACATAAAAAAAGCTGTAGCTCCATTATTTGACATTTGTAAAGATTGTATTTTATAAAAAAAAGAATTTTCTTATCTTAGACAAGTTTTTACTTATTTTTTCTATTTTTTATTTTTATTTATTTTTTCTATTTTTATTTTTTATTTTTTTATTTTTATTTATTTATTTATTTTATTTTTATTTATTTATTTTATTTTTATTTTTTCACTTTTTTTATTTTTTTAAGTTATAGTTTATTTTTAATTATTTTTTCAATCAAAAAACATACTTTAAAACTATTTTTTAAAAATAAAATAAAATTAGTAGAATTATCTTTCTAATTCTGCTAATCTTTCTTTCATTAATTTTGTAAGGTATGCTTGTGCCTTTTCAAGTTCCTCTTTTGTTCCTAAAAGTTTTGGTCCAAATTCAGTTTGTTTCAATTCAACATTGAATTCTTCATAAACATGTGCAAGCATTTGCTCTCCAATTCCATTAGTAAGTTTCATTTCATAAATTGGTTCATCTTCCATTTTATCACCTAATTTATAATTAATTCATGATTATAATTTTATTTAGTTTTCTGCCATAAAGTCCCTTACAGGTTTCAAGAAGTCAATTAAGTAAGCTGTAATTGCATTTTTTAAATCCATTGGGTGTAAGTTTCCTTCACCAAACAGTTTATACAATTCATCTTTAGTTAATTCAAGGTTACCACCAAATTTTTCAGGTCTTTCAATCAATAATGTGTCTTGATTTGTGAAAACGAAGTGGTCTGCAATTTCCAGAATAGGATTGTCTTCAAGTTCTCCTTGAGGGCAGTAGCTTTTTCTTATTTTTTCGCTGATTACTTCAGGTTCATCGTCAACAGCAATGTAGTTTCCCTTGCTTGAGGACATTTTCGCATCTCCGTCAAGTCCATGAATTAAAGGGGTGTGGATACATACAGGAGCTTCCTTGCCTATTCTTGGCAAGCTTTCTCTAGCCAACATTTGGATTTTTCTTTGTTCCATGCCGCCTAAAGCAATATCCACCTCTAAGGCAGCCATGTCTGCAGTTTGCATAAGGGGATAAACCACACTTGCTACTTTAGGGTTGTCATCGTGTCTGCTGACTTGATCCATACTTCTTTTTGCTCTTTTTAAGGTAGTGATTGTAGCTAATTGATAAACGTCATTTGTGTAGTCGCTTTCTGTTTGGAAAGTTGATCCGTAAATATATTCGGTATCATCTGCAAGACCAAGACCTTGGAAACATTTTTTATTGTATTCTGCAGTTTCTGCAATTTCTTCAACAGTTCCTTTTCCATTTAGGAAAGCGTGGTAATCAGCAAGCAGTATTTTTATCTTAAATCCTAATTTTTGCAACTGTTTAAGTTTCATGATGGTAACTGCATGTCCCAAATGAATTTTTCCAGAAGGTTCATAACCTGTATATGCGATAGGGTTCTCTTTTTCAAGTTTTTCTTTTAATTCGTCTACTTCGATGATTTCTAATGTTCCTTCTTGGATTAATTCGATTTTTTCTTCTATATTCATAAAATCACTTTCTTCGTTTAGTAATTTGATAATTATAATTTTAAATCATTTTTTTTTGTTTAGTAATTTGATAATAAAATTTTTATTCGTTTTATTTGTTTTTTAGTTTTTATTTTGGAGTTTAATCTTGATTGATTAAATAAATCTTTCCATTTATTTTTATACAGTCGATTTCCTCTCCAATATTGCAGTCTTGAAGATTTTCATTCATTTCCAAATCAACTGGACTGTAGTCTTCCGGATCTAAAACTTGAATGCTTTTTGGACTTTTTGCTGTGATAATGACCTTTTGAATGTCTTTTGTGTCTGCCATTTTTTCTATGGAGTCATATTCTCTCCATTTTAATGCAGTCTTTTCCATAGTGTCCAAATTCAATATTTGAATTCTTTTTCCATCAATTGAAATTATCTTATAGATTCCATCATTATATTTTATGAATTCCCCTTTTTGGAAGTTTGGAAGTCTTACTGAAATCCAGATTCTGTATAATCCCTTTCCAGTATTCTTGTCTTCGCTTATTAAACGGGGAGACTCTTTTACGATTGCTCCAAGTTCGTCCTTGAGATGTTCGACAAGTTTTTTTGCAGTCTTGTAGGATCCTATATAATAGTCATTTCCCTCCTTTAGTTTTGCAACTTGGGGGATATAGGCCAATTTGTCCTTTTTCATCTGTTTTTTAAGGGTTCTATAGATTATCTCTTCAGATGTTTCAATTTCCTTTTCATCCAGGTCCCTTTTGTCTGCACGTAATTGGATAACTGCTTCATAATATCCTGCAGCTTTTTTACTGCAATCAGGACATACTGAATGATTTATTTTAACGTCTGGAGTGTGGGTTTCAACTATTTCCTCTCCTAAAACTGTTGCAACCGCTTCAACATAACATTCAGCAATTGTTCCTCTCATTTGGTCAATTTCAAGTTCAATCTCTTCATTTTCAGCCAAATCACTTAGGCTAATGTTTCTCTCCAAAGCCCTATAGATTATCTCTTCATCTGGAAGATATTCGTCTTTCCATTTTCCCTCTTCCAATTTGGCATTGCAGTGGCTACAAACAGTAACTGTTATGTTTTCAGGTATTGTCATAAGTTGAAACTTTTTTAAAAAACAGTTTTTACAAATGTTATCAATCATTTCAACATCTGTAGCACCACATTCTGGACAAAACATTTGGAACACTCTATAAAAATAATTTTGAAATTTTTTAAAAATAAAAAGAAAATTTTAAAGATTTTCTTTAAATTAATTTTAAGACTATATTTAAGAGAATATTGTTTTTTTCTTAAAAGGCTTATTTTTATTTATCAATTTAAGAAATTTTGTTTTTTTTTTCTTAAAAGGCTTATTTTTATTTATCAATTTAAGAAATCTTTAATTTTGTAAATTAAGGGTTTATTAATTTTAATAATTTTAATAATTTTAATAATTTTAATAATTTTATTAATTTTGTTTAAAATAAAAAAAGAAAGAATTTATAATGGTTTTAATGGAGCTTTTGCACCACATGCTGCACATTTTAAGATGAAAATTCTGTCTTCTCTTATAATCTTGGTATCCGGTCTGTTACATTCATGACAGATAACGTATTTTTCAATATATTCGTCAATTCTTTCATTAATAAGGAAATGATTGAATTTACCTTGTAAGATTGCTCTAACTCCTTCCAAGTTACCTGCAGTACCTAATTCTCTGAGCAAGTATTTTAAGATGTGTTGCGGGTCTCTGTTTAAGGAATCAGCCACATCTTTGAAATTTTGAATAAAGGTTCTATTACCTTGAATAACAGAGTAAGCTTTAACAGGTTCAAATCTTTTTGTTTCAAATACTTCAGGAGGTAACTGGTCTATAGCTCTGTTTAATAAATTTTCATAGTCATCCATTTTATCACCTTGTGAATAATTAATAAATCAGTTTGAGTAAATTAAATAAGATTTTTTAAATCTTAATGAATTAAATTTTATAACATGTTTTTTTTATTTGTTATAAAATTTTTAAATCAATATAATTAATATAATAAATTTAAAAATAGTTATCGAATTATATTATTATAAATTATATGTTTTATTATTTATTAATGTAATGATTTTATAAAAAGTTTATCTTTAATATAAAAAAACAGTATAAAAAATGAATTATAAATAGTAAAGGAAGGGTTTAAAATTCGTGAGAAAGGAATTATAAATAGTAAATGATGGGTTTAAAAATTTGTGAGAAAGGAATTATAAATAGTAAATGATGGGTTTAAAAATTTGTGAGAAAGAATAATATTGTAAAATAATGGTTTAAAATTCGTGGAAATGAACTGAATTAGTAACAAGTTAATTTAAAAAGTAAAAAGAGAATAAAAAAGTAAATTTAATTTAAAAAGTAAAAAGAGAAT
>NZ_CALCYR010000226.1 GCF_937906425.1 uncultured Methanobrevibacter sp.
AATTAATGGATTTTTGGTGGTAAATAAGTTTATTTAAGTTTTATTCTTTAAGTTTTATTCTTTAAGTTTATTCTTTAGTTTTATTCTTTAGTTTTATTCTTTAGTTTTATTCTTTAGTTTTATTTTTTAATTTATTAATTTAATTTTATTTTAGGCATGATGGTTTATTATGAATGTATTTAGGACTTTCACTGATTTATTGGGAGATAGGATTGTAGAGGAGAAGGGATATTTCTTTTCAAATAGGGTATTGCTTGCTTTATTTATTCCTCTTCTTATTGAACAAAGCTTGGAATTTTTTGTAGGCCTTGCAGATTCTATGATGGTTGCTTCCCTTGGTGAAGTGGCTATTTCAGGTGTTTCCCTAGTTGACTTTCTAATGCAGCTTTTGATATTTTCATTTGCAGCCCTTGCAACTGGTGGGGCTGTGATTGCAGGGCAATATCTTGGAAACGGTGAAAGGGAAAAGGCTTGTGACTCTTCCAATCAATTGGTTTGGTTTTCAGCAATATTGTCTGTATTGATGGCTGTTTTTGTTCTTTTTGCAAAATCATTTCTGATAAATCTTCTATTTGGACAGATTTCCGATGATGTCTGGAATGTTGCAAATCTTTATTTAAGTTATATGGCGATTTCAATTCCATTCATTGCGGTTTATAATGCAGGAGCTGCCATTTTCCGTACAAGCGGCAATGCGCGGCTTCCAATGTTGGTAATGTTTGTTTGCGATATCTTGAATGTTATTGGTAATGCAATACTTCTTTTCGTCTATGGATTTGGAGTTGAGGGTGTAGCAATTCCTACTGTTTTTGCAAGGGCTCTTGCAGCATTTGTCCTAATATATTTCCTTGTTCAGGAGAAGAATGAATTGCATATTCATAAGACCTTAAGGCATAAGTTTGACTTCAAGATCCTTAAGAAGGTCTTGGATGTTGGAATTCCTTATGGAATTGAAAACGGATTGTTCCAATTGGGAAGGGTTCTTGTTTTAAGTTTGGTTTCCACATTCGGTACAGTAGCAATTGCAGCTAATTCAGTAGGTTATGCAATTGGAATATTTTCAGTATTGCCCGGTTTTGCAATAAATCTTGGATTGACAACAGTCATTTCACGCTGTGTTGGAAGCAATGATTATGAGCAGGCTAAGTTTTACAATAAGAAGATTCTAATCATTGTTTATATTTCTCATTTGCTTATAAACTTGCTCATATTTGCAATATTGCCATTTGTTTTAGGATTGTATAATCTGTCTCCACATACTGCAGCAATGGCAAGTGAAATGATTATTTGGCATGGAATATTTGCAATAATCGCTTGGCCAATAGCTTTTACATTGCCTAGTACATTCAGAGGGGCTGGAGATGCCAAATGGCCTATGGTTGTAAGTTTGGCTGTAATGTTTATTTGCAGAATCGGTTTTGCATACATCATTTCCGACTTTATGGGAGTAGGTGTATTTGGAACATGGATTGCAATGTTTATTGACTGGTTTGTAAGATCCGGATTTTACATTTACAGATACTTCAGCGGTAAATGGATGGAATTCAGGGCGGTTGGAAACTGATTTGATTTTAAATCTTTTAATTAATTCAAATATTTTAAATTATTAATATTTTTTTTAATTTTTCTTATATTCTAAATTATTAAAATTTTTTGTTTTTCTTTTTTTAAAGGATAAAAATTATATATCTTTATTAAATGGTTTATTTTTGAATTTTTTTATTGCTTTTTTAATAAATTTTTGTAATATAATTGATTAAGTTTAAATATGATTAATGTATAAAATATTATTAGCTGTTTATTTAAACAGCTACGCTTTTTTTTTAAAATAAAGTGGTGATGTATGGTGTAAAAAGGGTAGCTTTTTAACGTTCTAGAGCAGGTTTATGGTGGGCCTGTGTTATTAAGCTCCCTTTTTTTTATTAGATTAACTATTTTGCTTATTTTTATTATCATTAATCTTATTTTTATTCAATCAATTTTATTGAACTTTTTTAATTTTATTTTATTCCATAGGTGATTTTATGTTTTATTTAGTAGGTTTAGGCTTATTTGATGAAAAGGATATTTCTTTAAAGGGAATTGAAACCTTGAAGAAAGTTGATAAGGTTTATGCTGAATTTTTCACTTCACGTTTATTTGGTTCCAATTTTGATAAAATAGAATTTGTCATTGGAAAGGAAATTATTGTCCTTGACAGAACTCAGGTGGAAGAGGAATCAGTATTTTTAAAGGAGGCAAAGGATATGGATGTTGCTCTTATTACAGGTGGAGATCCTTTGATTGCAACAACCCATTCTGATTTTTTGGTTGAATGTGCAAGGGACAATATTGAATTTGAAGTGATTCATGGTTCTTCAATTCTTTCATCAGCTCCGGCAATTTCCGGTCTTCAGGCTTATAAGTTTGGAAAGGTTACCACAATTCCATTTCCTGATTTGGAATATAATTATTTCCCTAAATCTCCTTATATTGCAATTGAGGAAAACTTGAAGATGGACATGCATACATTGGTTCTTTTGGATATTCAGGCACATAAGGACAAGTATATGACTGTCAATGAAGGTCTGGAGAATCTTATGACAATCAAGGACAATCTTGGAAGGGAAGGATTGATTGATGAGGACAGTTTAGCTATTGGAATTGCTAGGGTCGGATCCAAGGACAATGTGGTAAAGGCCGATTACATTAGGAATTTAATTGATTTTGATTTTGGTGGTCCACTTCATTGTATTGTAATTCCTTCTAAATTACATATTGTGGAAGGGGAATACTTGGTTGAAGTTGCAGGAGCTCCTAAAGAAATCCTAGACGATTTATAGTTATTTTTATTGTTTTTATTCTTTTTTTTATTCTTTTTATTCTTTTTTTATTATTTTCATTCTTTTTTTTTATTCTTTTTAATATTTTTTATCTATTTTTTCATATTTTTCATATTTTTTTCATATTTTTTTAAAATTGTTTGTTTTTATTCTATTTTTTCTATAAATTTTCATTTTTGAAAATATTAATTTTTTCTATTTTTTTAAAAAAAGTATTACTTTTTATATTTTAGTTTTTTAAATTTTTCCATGCTTTTTATTTTTTAAATCTTTGAAAAAATTATAAAATTTATTAAAAAGAGAAAAAGCCCATTAATTATGATTAATTAACTAAGTAAAGTTTAAAAATAAATTGGAATGTGTATAAAATAGTTTTTTTTGTTTAAAATTCTTAAAAAAAGTAAAAAAAGTATTTGTAAATGGATTGGAAAAGGAACATAGTGTTTAGTGTTAGTTTCTATCTTTTTATAAATTTTACAGCTATTTTTCATAATATGGAATTATAAAAAATTTCTTACTATGATCCTTTTGATGAAAATTAAAAAAATTAATTTTCTAAATCCCATGGATGTTAATCCTATATTTAGTTTTATTGTTTTTATTAATAAATATTTCCTATTTTTACTAAAATAATATTGATTTGAGTAAAAAAAGTATTACTTTTTTGGAAATATTTTAAAAAAAGTAAATTTTATTTTTCTTTTATAGTTAATCTTTAATGATATTGTTGATCATTTAAAAAAAGATGATAGTATTAAAGAAAAAAATTTACAAAAAAAGTGATAAATAATGAGGATATTTTGACCCTATTTTAAAATTAATAAGTATTTATAGTATTTAGGTAATTTATAATAAGATATTTATACGGGAGGTATAAATACACAAGTTTTAAGGTAATTTATATAGGACTTTATTAAAATAAAGGTCATTTTCAATATCCTCAAAATTAAACTGATTGAAATTAATAATTATTTTATATTGGAGATTATAAAATTTTGTTTTAATTTCTGATATGTAATTATATACACATCGTATTATATTATGTTGTTGAAGTTTATAAATGTTTCGTTTTTTTTCTAAAAAAATAGTAAAAAATCAACAAATTTGCTTAACTTGTGTAATATTTTAGTTAAATTTAATAAGGATTCTAAAAAAAGTATTAAAAATTTAGGGAATAATTGTTTATTTTTTAAATTTCATAGGTTTTTGTTTTTTTATTTCATACCTTTTAGGACTGCCAACATCTTTATGAGCTTCATTAAGAATGTATAAGAATACTCTGCGGTTAAGATTATATTTTTTTGAGAATTTTTTATAAAGGGCATATGTGCTTCTTCTGTTTCCGAAATAATCTATTTTTTCCAAGTGTGCTTTCTTAATTTCCTCAATTGGACTTAAGTGTTCTGAATCCTTTGTCATATTGATACCTTAAAAAAAGTTTTTTTCAGTTAGAATTATATTCTTAATCATTTTTATACTTAATCATTCTTGTATTTTGAAGGTTTTTTTTAAATTTCCTTTGAATGCCTTTTTCCTTTCTTCTTTTTGTTTAAATTCTGATTTGAAATCAAATCAATTATTATGGAGTTTTATCAATTTGTCTTTAATTTTTGTAAACTAAAATAGAAACTATTATAAACTTTTCAGTATAATATTAATATGGCGATTGAAAATTTATTTGATAATTTATTTTTAATCTGTTTATTTTTTTCAAATGGAATTTATAATTTCATATAAGATTGTCTAAATTTTAGTTTTTTTTAGTTTAAAAATAGGAATTTTATTTATTTTTTAATTTTAAAAATAAGAAATCTAAAGTTTTGGCATATTTTAAATCTTTAAAATAAAAATGTCAATGTTTTGGACATTTTAAAAATTTTTAAAAAAATTATTATTACGGTTTGATTAAATGGATTTCGATTTTGATTTTACAGAAAAAAGAGTAATTCTCACAGTTTTCTTCTGTATGGCATTTACAATTGCAAACCTTATTACTGTAAAGATCATTAACATTGATTTTTTCGGTATGGAAACTCCTGCAGGAGTTTTAATCTATCCTTTGGTATATGTTTTAACAAACGTTATTACAGAGGTTTATGGTGAAAAGGTTGCACAAAGAACCATTGCATTAGGTATTGCTGCTGATGTATTATTCGTATTTATGACTACTTTAATATTATTCTTACCATCTCCATCATTCTATACTGGAGATTCAGCTTTATCATTTGTATTTACCCAAACTCCAAGAATTCTTGTAGCTTCATATATTAGTTATGTGATTGGTAACTTGGTAAATGCAAGATTAACCACAATTTTTAATAGAGGATCCTATTCCTCTGCTAAAAACTTAGCTGCTATTGTTATTGGTGAATTGGTGGACAATATTGTTTTCATCGGTTTAGCATTTGTTGGAATTTATTCCGTTTTCGACATTGCAGTTATGATTATTACCCACTGGTTAATTAGTTTGGTATGGAGTGCAGTTGCACAACCATTCAATACCAGAACTGTTAAATGGGCTGAAAAGGGTAAACCTGTTGAAGCTTAATATTAATTGGTTTTTTAAATAAACTATTTTTTAGTTTATTTAATTTATTTTTTTATTTTAATTTTATTTTTTAGACTTTTTTTATTTTTATTTTTATTTTTAGGCTTTTTTTTAATTATTTATTTTAATTTTTATTTTTAATTATTTATTTTTAATTTTTAATTTTTAATTTTTATTTTTAGGCTTTTTTTAATTATTTATTTTAAATTTTTATTTTAAATTTTTATTTTAATTATTTATTTTAATTTTTATTTTAATTTTTATTTTTAATTTTTACACTCTTTTTAATCATTTTAAATAATTATCATTTTGCCTGCGTCAGTTAAATAGTATTTTTCGTATTGTTTTGTTTGTCCTACAAGTCCATCCTCTTTTAATTTTGTAATGTGTTTATAGACCATTGCCCTTGAAATATTAACGTTTTTTCCAATTAGTATTGCAGTCTGTTCAGACTCTTCAAGGGATTTTAAAATATTCATTTTGGTTTTTGACAGGTTAATGCTTAATCTAGGCATTTGGATGATTTGGTTATTGAAACTATAATAAATAAAGTCTGCCCCTTCCTTATTTGCAACGAAGTTTAATATGGACCCTATAAAGTTTCCATCTGTTGCAACATATATTGTATTCTCAGAATCTTTTGAATTTCTTATAATGTCTGTTAATTGTTTGCAGGCTTCAATTGCATTGGTAGTGGAGATTTTTATGTTCTCCTTTGTCATGTATTGATCAAGCAGGCTTGTCTCATTGTAATTTGAATAGACTGAGATTAACTTGTCTATTCTGTTTTTCATGGCAATGTCCAGCAATTCCTTTCCTTTTAGGTTTGAAATTAGAATTTTCATTTTTTCACTTCACAGGTTTTTTTTATTTATCACATGATATAATAATTAATTTTCTTTAATTTTTTTCTTGAATGAGTTTTATTTTTTATTTTTTTATTTTTTTCTTGAAAATTTTTAGATAGTAATTTTAATTTTTTTTAAATTTTTTTTATTTTTTTAAATTTTTCACAAATTTTCATTTTTTCAAGTGTTCAATATTTATTCTTCAATATTATTAGTTTGTTAAGTATTTTTTAGATTTCTTTATTATTTTGTTCAATTTTCGTTGGCACTTTCATTTCCTACTCTTGCCGATGTATAAAATTGATCTTTCAAATAAAATTTTTATTTGTTTTATTAAAAACTATTCGTATATTGTTTATTTTTTTATAAAAAAATTAAACATTTTTTAATATTAGTTAAAAATATCATATTTTGTTTAATATTTTTTAAATTATTTAAAAGTTTTATTTTGGACAAAAATGTCGAATCGGCAATTTTCCTTTTATAAAATTCCGGTGATTTTTTAAAGAAATTATTAATAATTTTACTATATTTTATATTATTATCCCTTCTTTTTTATAAAGTTTTTCATTTTGTCAACTTTTAGGGTTTACTTGTATATCTTTATTTTCATAGTGATATTTTGGATTTAAAGCATTATTTTAATGTTTTTTAAAAAAATTTTAAAAATTTTATTCATAAAGAGATTATTTGTCAACTTTTAATAGAGAATTGTAAATATTAATTTTTCAAAAATAGGTACCTTTATATTGAATATTATTCAATTTATAATTAGACATCAAAAATCGGAAATAGTTTGCCACTATCATTATGATTTAGGTTCTTTAGATAGTTTATGTATAGAATTTAAATGATGATGATTGGCAACTAGATTCGAATGTCCAAGATATTAATGTAATTAATATTGCTAATAATTAATAAAACTAATATTTGCTAAGTTTGATTTGGCTATGATTAAATTTTATAGTTAAAATGTCTTTTGTAGTTAAGTATAGTTAGTTGAAATATAGTTGAATTTTTTTTATCATGGTTGAATCAATCAATTAATTATTAGTTTAATTAATTATTTAGTCTATGAAATTAATTATTGATTTAATTAATTGTCTTTAGTCTAATATCTTATTATTAAAGTATTAGGAGAATAAATTATGTCATATGTTGATGAAGTAATTGACTTAATTGTTAAAGAAAACCCTGATGAACCTGAGTTTCATCAAGCTGTAAAAGAAGTATTAGAATCTTTAAGAGTTGTTATTGAAGAAAATGAAGATCAATACAGAAAAGATGCACTTTTAGAAAGATTAGTTAACCCAGAAAGACAAATTAAATTTAGAGTTCCTTGGGTAGACGATGAAGGACAAGTACAAGTTAACACCGGTTACAGAGTACAATTCAACAGTGCTATCGGACCTTACAAAGGAGGTCTTCGTTTCCACCCATCCGTAAACGTTGGTATTATTAAATTCTTAGGTTTCGAACAAATCTTCAAAAACTCCTTAACCGGCCTTCCAATTGGTGGAGGTAAAGGTGGATCCAACTTTGATCCTAAAGGAAAATCCGACAGAGAAATTATGGCATTCTGTCAAAGTTTCATGACTGAACTCTGCAAACACATTGGTGCTGACACTGACGTTCCTGCTGGAGATATCGGTGTAGGCGGTAGAGAAATCGGTTTCTTATTCGGTCAATACAAGAGAATTAGAGGATTATACGAAGGAGTTCTTACTGGTAAAGGATTAACCTTTGGTGGATCTTTAGCAAGAACTGAAGCAACTGGATATGGTTTATTATACTTCGCTAATGCTATGTTAAAAGCAAACGGTGAAACCTTAGAAGGTAAAACCGCTATCGTATCTGGTGCAGGTAATGTAGCTATTTACGCAATTGAAAAAGCTATCCAATTAGGAGCTAAACCTGTAACCTGTTCTGATTCTACCGGTTGGATTTACGACCCTGAAGGAATTGATGTAGAATTATTAAAAGAAATCAAAGAAGTAAAACGTGAAAGATTAACCGCTTATGCTGAAGCAAGACCATCTGCTGAATACCACGAAGGTAAAGGTGTATGGACCATTAAGGGAGATGTCGCTTTCCCATGTGCTACTCAAAATGAATTACAATTAGAAGATGCTAAAACCTTAGTAGAAAACGGTGTAATTGCAGTAGCTGAAGGTGCAAACATGCCTACTACCATTGAAGCTACCGAATACTTACAAGAAAACGGTGTCTTATTCGCACCAGGTAAAGCTTCCAATGCTGGTGGAGTAGCTACTTCTGCTTTAGAAATGTCTCAAAACTCCCAAAGATTATCCTGGACCTTTGAAGAAGTTGACTCTAAACTTCAAGGTATTATGGAAAACATCTTTGCAAATGCAGACGCTGCAGCTAAAGAATACGGATTTGACAAAAATTACGTAGTTGGAGCTAACATTGCTGGATTCAAGAAAGTTGTTGAAGCAATGAACGCTCAAGGAATCGTATAGATTCCTTAATTTTTCTTTTTATTAACTTTTTTTTATTATTTTTTTTACTTTTTTCAAATGTTTTTTCTTTTATATCATTTACTTAACAATATTTGCTATTTTTAATTTTTATAATCTTTTTTTAAATATTATTCAATTCTTTTTCTAATTTTAGTAAATTTTGTTTATTTTTTTCATCGTTATGTTAAATAATTATATTATATAAAAAACAAATATAATATTACTCATCCGAATTAATTAACTAATGCAAATAATTATGCTAATTTTTAAGCATAGGCTAATTTTATTTTTTAAAATTCTTGTTATTTATAAGGCTTAATAGACTATTTTAAAGGAAATTTCTATGTTAGATATAGTTTTTATTTTAGATCAAATTGATAGCATCATGTATTACCCTATCCTGATTATTGTCATGGCAATTGCAGGATTGTACTTCACATTACGTACAAGGGGAGTACAGATTAGGTTATTTGGGGAATCTATCCGGATTCTTATGGAACCTCCTGATGATGAAAATGGAGTATCCTCATTGCAGGCCATGCTTGTATCAACCGCTTCAAGGGTAGGAACCGGTAACATTATAGGAGTATCAACAGCGATATGTCTTGGTGGTCCTGGAGCTTGTTTCTGGATGTGGCTCATGTGTATTATTGGTGCATCCTCAGCTTTCGTTGAAAGTACATTGGCTCAAATCTATAAAAGAAAGGATTCTGAAGGACATGCTTTCGGTGGTCCTGCATATTATATTGAAGAGGCTTTGCATAAGCATAAGTTGGCTATGCTTTTCTGTATATTTTTAATCGCTACATATGCGGTAGGATTTAACCTTTTATGTTCATATAACCTTCAATCAACATTTATGGATTATTCCTTTTATCATCCGACTACAACTCCTCTTATTATAGGTGCTTTGCTTGCCTTATTCACTGGATATTGTTTATTTGGTGGAGGTAAAAGAATTATTAAGATGACCAGTACAATTGTTCCATTGATGGGAGTTTCATATGTTATTATCTGTCTGATTGTAATATTGTTTAATATCCAAAATGTTCCGGCAATGTTCCTTTTAATTTTCCAAGATGCATTTGATTTTCATGCGATTTTTGGAGGAATTGCAGGTTCCTGTTTGGTATACGGTATTAAGAGAGGATTATATTCAAATGAAGCAGGTGTAGGTTCAGCACCGAACGCTTCAGCTTCTGCAAATGTTTCACACCCTGCTAAACAGGGTTTAGCTCAGACATTGTCTGTTTATATTGATACATTGCTTTTATGTACAGCAACTGCTTTGATGTGCTTATCCACTGGAGTAGCAAGAGATGCAGCTGTTTCAGGAGCTCCATATGTTCAAAATGCAATTTCATCTGTGTTTGGCTTTATGGGCCCTATATTTATTACAGTTGCAATGGTTTTATTTGCATTCACAACACTTATTGGAAATCTTTATTATGTGGATAATGCATTGATTTTCTTGAACAATAAGAAAGAGCCATCAAAAAGATTTATGAATATATTTTATATAGTGGCTACATTGATTGTTTTTATTGGAGCAATTATTCCAATGGATGCTGCTTGGGCTATGGCAGACATTACTATGGGTGGTATGACATTAATCAACTTGCCTTGTTGTGTACTTCTTGCTAAGGTTGCTGTTGATTGTTTAAAAGATTATGAAAAGCAGAAAAAATTGGGTCAGACACCTGTATTCGAAGCAAGTTCGATTGATCTCAATTTAGAGGAAGTTGATTTCTGGAAGTGAGTTTTAACTTCCCTTTTCTTTTTTTATTTTTTTGGATTTCGGTTTTTTCTTTTTTTATTTAAATTATTTTTTTGATTATTTTTTCCTTCCTTTTTGATTTTATTTGAAATGTTTTTTTAAAATTCCTATAAATTTTATATATTATCTAAACAAAATAGATATTAATAACTATTTTTGGGATTAAAATGAATGTGGAATTAGATAAAAAAACAAGGAATTTGATATTGCTGCTCTTTTTAATAGGGGTATTTATGGGTTCACTTGATACTGGGATTATAGGTCCGGTTTTACCTTCAATTGAGCAGACCTATCATTTGACAAGTAGGGAATCCAGTTGGATTTACACTTTATTCGTCATTACATTTATGGTAGGATCTCCATTTATGGCAAAGCTTTCAGATTTCTATAGCAGAAGGAAAATATTTCTTCTTGACATTGTATTGTTCGGCATAGGTTCTGCATTGATAGCATTTTCATTCAATATAGAAATGGTCTATTTAGGCCGTATCATTCAAGGATTTGGATGTGGAGGCCTATTTCCTATTTCAAGTGCATTCATTGGAGATACATTTCCTCTTGAGGAACGTGGAAAAGCATTGGGGATTTTAGGAAGCGTATTTGGAATATCTGCCATGGGAGGGCCTTTGGTTGGAGCGGCTCTAATACCTTATGGTTGGAATTGGTGTTTTGTAATAAATCTTCCGATTAGCATAATCCTTCTTCTCACTGCATATTTCATTATGCCGAAGATTAATGAGGAAAGCAAATTTGTAATGGATTATTTAGGTTTGCTTGTTTTATTTGTTCTTTCATTCCTATTGGCATTTGGATTAAACCAAATCGATTCCAATAATTTCATCAACAGTCTTTTTTCAATGAAGGTTTTGCCTTATCTTGTGGCATTTATAGTCATATTGCCAATATTTATAAAAATTGAATTGAAGGCTAAGGAATCTATCATTCCAATTCATATGTTTAAAAATCCTGAAATTACAGTTACATGTATTGAAACCTTTTGTTATGGCATAATCTATTCAGCAATTATCTTTATTCCATCACTTGTAATTCTCTCAATGGGATTGGATAATCAGCAGGCCAGTTTAATGCTAATTCCAATTTTAGGAGCAAATGCAGTTACCGCTCCTATTTTAGGCAGGATTCTGGATTCAACAGGAACACGTAAAATAATGAATATAGGAACATTACTTATAGTGTTTGGATTGATAGCAATGTTTGTTTATCCTTCTAATTTGATTTTATTTGTTATTGCAGGTTGTTTGGTAGGTATTGGTACAGTTACCATCATTGGAGCCCCTGTAAGGTATATTATTTTGTGTGAGACAAAGCCATATGAAAGGGGATCTGGTCAGGCTATTATCAATATGCTTTCAAGTGTTGGTCAATTGATTGGAGGTGCTTTAATGGGAGGAGTTATCGCTTCATTTTCAGGAATTGTAGGTTATAGATTTAGTTTGATTATTGCTGTTTTTGTCAGTTTGATTGCATTTGCATTTACCTTAAAGCTTAAAAATAAGCAGGAGCAAATGAAAGCCATGAATGAAAATCAGTAATTGTTTTTTTATTTAAAATAAGATTTTTAATGATTAAATTGATTAAAAATAAGTAAAATAAGTAAAATAAGTAAAATAAGTAAAATAAGTAAAATAAGTTAAATAATTATAATTTAAGTTAAATTATTAAAATAAGTAAAATAGTTTCTTTAAAACAATATTAATAAAAATAAGTATATGAAATTTAAAAAAAAGTTTAAATGATTTAAATTAATTAATTTAAATCATCAATTGCTTTTTGAACATGTTCAATGTACATGTCTCTAATTGCTTCAGATTGTGCCAATCCTTCAACAATACATTCAACTTCATAGCCTTCAGATGTAAACATGGATTTCCATGAGTCTTCTTCATCTCCAGCCATGTCATTTTGGGCATGATCTCCAGCAACAACCATTAAAGGCTTTAAGATTATTTTCTTGTAATCTCCTTTTTTTACCATTTCCAAAACGTCGTCATAGTCTGGTTTAGCTTCTACAGTACCAATGTAGTAGTGCTTAAATTCTTTTTCAATTAACTTCTTTTGTAATTTTGTGTAAACTGCATTTGATTCTGCAGGTGTTCCATGTCCCATAAAGCAGATTGCAGTATTTTCATCAGTTTTATCATCACTTGTAATTATATTCAATAGATTTTCAAGGTCATCCTCTGTGATTAACAATGGATTTCCTATGCTGATTTTTTTGAATTTGTCTTCGAATCCTTTCAGTTCATCTAAAATCTTAAAGTGGTATTCAGTTCCATCCATAATGTGTGTAGGTTGTATGATTAATGTTTTAACGCCATCATTCACTGCCCTTTTTAATGCATCATTTACATTATCAATTTCTAAATTGTCACGTTTTTTCAATTTGTTTATAATCATTTGGCTGGTAAATGCCCTTCTGATTTCATAATCTGGGAATTTTTCCTGAATAGCCTTTTCAATAGCTCCAATTGTTAAGTCACGATTATTATTATATGAAGTTCCAAAACTAACAACTAAAATTACTTTATCGCTCATTTTATCTTTTCCAAGAATTTTTTTAAAAATTATGTCAATTTTATTTTATTAAAAAATTATTCACTTTAATTAGCAATATTTTTTTTAAAGAATAATTTATTAATTCTAAATTATATTTTATAAAAAGAAATATTTAAAAATATTGATTATATTTGCTTGTAGCAAATTTTTACTTGCTTGAAAAAGGATTTGGGATTTTGGTGTTTTTATTTAATTTTTAATATTGGATTTAAAAAATAAAAATAGTTTAAAATAGTTTAAAATAGTTTAAATAGTTTAAAAAAGTTTAAAAAAGTTTAAAAAATTTTAAAAAAGTTTAAGAAATTTTAAAAAAGTTAAAAAAAGTTAAAAAAATTAAAAAGTTTAAAAAAGTTTTAATAAAGATTTCCAATTCGAAAACCACTCGACAAGATTTTGGTCCAGGTTTTGCGGGCCGAAGGCCCGGAAAAGCTGGGGATTTATTCAATATACAACGCAGGCTTATAAGGCATTGCATTTCTTGCCTTGTTTTGCGGATCATAACTGTCGTCGGTGTGAATGATGACTTCAGAATCTACCTCAGATTCAATAAAGTCCTTAGCGTCATTCAATATTTGGGATTCGTCGATTTTGCCTATGTATCTTGTTTTTGTCATTTCCCTGGAGATCTTTTTAGCTACATTTGCAATCTCCTTCTTGTCGTCATAGATGTTTTGGCCTATCGCCTTGCCCATTATTTGACCGATGTCAGGTTTTCCAACTTCGTCAGCTATCCTATACAAGTCCCATTTCCATTCAGGTGAAAGGTAAATGTGGATCTTTTCAGGTTCTGTGTCAACGATATTCTTGATTTCATTTATGTCCTTGACTATGTTTTGAACAAGGGATTCGGATCTTTCTATCTCTTCGCTGATTAGGCTTTCGTCATATTCAGGCCATGCAGCTTCACAGACAAATCCTTCTCCTCCATATTTGCTCCAAAGTTCCTCTGAAGTGTGAGGGGTGAATGGGGCAAGCAATCTAATCCATGCGCTTAGGAGTGTAGACAATACATAGATGACTGCAGGGTCCTTTTTAAGTGCAAGGTCTTTTACCCTGTACATATAGTGGTCAAGGTCCTTTTTAAGAAGGAATAATGCATGTTGGAGAGCTTGTCTGGTTTGGAATACTTCAAGAGCCTCTGTTGCAGCCTTGATATGACTGTTCAATTGATTGATCATCCATTTGTCAATGCTGCGTTCAAGAGTGACTTCCTCAATATTTGAAAGGTCGAGTTTTTCTCCCTTGATGTCTTCAACTTTTTGAGCAAATTCCCTAAACCATTCAAGACGTCTTTGGGTTCCTCTAACTTCCTTTTCCCTCCAGTCAAAGTCTTGCCATGGTTCAGCTGATGCCATGAGGAAAAGCCTTACAACATCTGCAGTGTAATCCTCGATTGCATCCTTGAGTAAAATGACATTTCCCTTGGATGATGACATTTTATTGCCTTCAAGAAGTCCCATACCGAATACAACTGTTCCCTTAGGCCATTTTTCCTCAGGATATATTGCTGCATGTGTAAACATGAGGAAACTTAAGTGATTTCCTACAAGGTCCTTTGCAGACAATCTCCAGTCAAGAGGGTACCAGTAATTGAATTCGCTTTGGATTTCATTGATTATCTCATCATCCACCTTTATTTCATCACTGTCAATATCTAAAAATACCTTTTCAAAGAATGCCTCATTAAGGTCTTCAGGATCCATTTCCTTAAGGTATTTTGCAATTGCATAGTAGGACATGTACATTGTTGAATCTGTAAGAGGTTCAATCAGCCATTGGTCGTCCCAAGGAACTCTGGTTCCAAGTCCAACCCTTCTGGAACAAGCCCAGTCGTCAAGCCAATTGAGATAATATTCAAAGTTGGACCTTATTTCCTCAGGTATGATAGTTTCCTGTGCAAGTAATTTCTGGGTCTTTTCAGTCCATTCCTCATCGCCGTATCTCATGAACCATTGGTCATCCATGACCTTTACAACACACTTGTTGCCGCATCTGCAGATTACAGGCCTTTGGGCAAAGTCATACATTATGTCTGCCTTTTCATCTTCAATCATGTCTGCCTTGATTTCATCCCTGATGTATGCAACCCTTTTTCCTGCATACTTTTCAATGTGGTCGCTGATGTAACCCTTGCTGTGTTCAGCCTTGTATAATTCGTCAGTAGCATCCTGTACCTTAGGGTCGTTCTGGTTTTCAATTCCCATTCTTTCAACCACTTCCTTGGCTGGGAACTCGCCGTAACCCTTTACTGTAACCACATTTAAAGGTTCAGCCTTTTCCACTTCATCCTTAATTCCATATTCTGCAATAAGGTCTTCGTTTTCCTTAAGGTCCCTAAGTGCAATATAATCTGCAGGAGCGTGTGCAGGTACTGAAAATACTGTTCCGGAACCGTATTCAGGGTCTACAAAGCTTGCAGGGAATATTGGCAGGTCTTCGCCGTTAAGAGGGTTCTTTACATATTTGCCGATTAAAGGCTTAGGGTCAATGTCTCCTATGATTTCAAGGTCATGCTGGTTTGAAAGGTTAAGGAAAGCCTCATTGCTTATAATCCAGATTTCACCTTGGTTTACGCCGGATTTTACTTCAACCTCTATGTAGTGAACTTCAGGGTTTAGCCAAACGTTTGTTGCAGCAAAGATGGTTTCAGGTCTGAAAGTTGCTGGAACTATGTATTTTTTTGGTTCAACTTCGAATTTGATAAGTGTAAGTTCATTTACCCCTACTCCTTCTCCTTCAAGCAAGTCATGGTCTCCTACAGGGTTTTCATCGTGAGGACAGTATTTTACAGGGTGTTCCCCTTGCTTGATAAGGCCAAGGGACTTAAGCTTTTTAGCCTGCCATGTAATGAATTTCTTGTAGGTCGGGTCGATTGTTCTAAATTCCCTTCTCCAGTCAATGGAATAGCCCATGTCATCCATTACCTCATGGTATTCGTTACTGAAGTACTTTACGATAAATTCAGGATCTTCCAATTCAGGAAGGGTGTCATGAGGAACCTTGTGCACCCTTTCGTATAGATCAAGGGTCCAAGGGTCTTTACGTTTAATTCTGTCTGCAATACCAATAACAGGAGCGCCAGTTACGTGCCATGCCATTGGGAATAATACATTGTAACCGCCCATTCTTTTAAATCTTGCATAAACGTCGGGCACTGTATATGTTCTGCCGTGTCCAATATGCATTGCACCGCTTGGGTATGGGTAAGCTACTGTAATGAATAGTTTTTCTCTTTCATCAGGATCGGATTGAAATAGCTTAGCGTCAGCCCATTTTTTCTGCCATTTCTTTTCTATTTCGTTAGTCACTAAATCACCATTTTGACAATTTTTAATTATTTTTGTAAGTATAAATCATTTGGGATAATTTATAAAAAGGATTTCATTGAAATTCTTTGATAAATTATATTAATTTATATTTATTTTTTTTATTTAATATAAAATTTTCATTAGTTTTTATTTTTTGGCTTGCTTAGTGGGGGTGTTTTTTTGTAAGCTAATTTAATTTTAATTTTAGTAGTGGTTATTTAAGTGGAATTTTAAATTAAAATAGTTTTTAAATGTTAATTTTAAAAGGGAATTTTAAGTTAAAATAGTTTTAAAGATTAATTTTAAAAAGGGTTTAAGTAAAAATAGTTTAAAAAAGTTTTAAAAAATTAATTTTAAAAGTTTAAGTAAAAAATAGTTTAAAAAAAGTTTTTATAAAAATAAGGGAATAATTGGTGGTGTTTTTTTAGGCAATGGATTTTTTTTATTTTGTTTTTATAAAATAAAGAAAGAAATATTGGATTATTTTCCTGAATTTACATTTGTTTTATTGTAATCAGTGTTTCCATTAGTTTTCTTGCTTAATATTTGTCTAGCTACTCCAAAGATGGTTTTAAGAAGTACCATTCCATCCATCCGTACCTGTCTAATTAGATAGCCAGGTCTAAGATAAAATTTCAAAAATGCCTTTTTTTGAATGTCTCTCAAGTCTTCCTTTGTGCAGTCTATTGTTTCAAGAACAGGGCTTATTAAGGTGAACTTTGACCAGTCCTTGATTTTTATAAGGTTCTTTTCAAATGTTTCCTTATAGAACCTTGTTCCAGGATATGGGGTTGCAAGACTGTATAATGCATAACTTGGATTTAGGCTTTTTACAAATTCAATAGTTTTTTGTATGCTTTCCCTTGTGTCTTCAGGCATTCCAATAACGCAGGATGCTATTGTTCTGATTCCAACCTTTCGGGCTAGTTTGAATGCATTTATTGTTTTGCTAACTGTAATATTCTTGTTCATCTTGTCAAGCATTTGTTGGTCTGCACTTTCAACTCCCATAAAAAGGGTTATGCATCCCGCATCCTTCATCATTTCAAGGAGTTCCTCATTTAATGTGTCCACCCTTGTGGTGCATCCCCACCAGAATTTAAGATTTCTTCTCTTGATTTCCTCACAGAAATTTCGGACAAATTTTACATCCAGCGTAAATGTGTCATCCATGAATGCGATTGTGTCAATGTTTTCTTCCTTAAGCCTCATTTCAATCTCATCAACAACATTCATGTATGACCTTCTTCTGAGATATCTTCCGTGAAGTGCAGCTGATGAGCAGAATGAACATTGCATTGGACATCCTCTTGTGGTTATGATTGTTGCCACATTTGTTGTAATGTTCAGAATCCTATATTTTTCCATAGGGAACAGATGGAATGCAGGGAAAGGCAATTCGTCAAGGTCATGGATGATAGGTCTATCCGGTGTAACTATAAGTTCTCCTGTATCCTTGTCTTTAAATGCTAGGCCTTCAACTTCTTTAAGGTCTCTTCCATCTTCAATTGTTTGGACTAAGTCAAGCATGGTGTATTCCCCTTCGCCACGCACAACAAGATCAACGTTTTCCTCTTCCAGCACGGATTTGTATTCAAAGCTTGGATGGTATCCGCCAAGCACAACAATTGCGTTAGGTTTTACGGATTTTATCTTGTCTGCAGAGTCAAGTGCAGATCCGATTGTTGGGGTAAGTGCACTTATGGAAATGATGTCAGGATTCCTTTTAATTATTTCCTCTCCTATTTCATCATAGCTTAATTCAAGGGCACAGCTATCAAGAACATCCACATCAATATTGTTCTGTTCAAGAACGGCTGCCATATATCCGATTCCAAGGGAAGGTGCAACCACTCCTAAGAATTTATATTTTGAACTGGTTTGGGGAGGATTTAAAAATGTTACTTTCATTATATCACTGGCATTAATTTTTGAAATAGTAGCAATCTTCTTTATAGTTTATTATAATTTCTTATAGTTTTTTTAAATGTTTTAATTTAATGTTTATGAGTATTTAAACTTTTTTAATTTTTCTATTGTATTTATTTAATTATTATTGTTTTTTTTAGTTATTCTCTCTTTTAAAAACAGGGGGGGCATGTTTTAAAAAAGTAAAATTTATAAGGTATGAGAATAAAATAACTTTATGTTACTAAAATAATGATGGTTTTAATTTAAATTCTTGTTATTTTAATTTTTATCTAGATGAGGAGGCTTAACATGGCATTTAAAGACTTATTTAAATTTAGAAAAGGAGAAACTACTTTTATATTTGTAGGTGGAAAAGGGGGAGTTGGCAAGACTTCAATCTCTTCTGCAACTGCATTATGGTTAGCAAAACAAGGCAACAAAACATTGATTGTTTCTACAGATCCTGCTCATTCATTATCAGATTCACTAGAGGTCAACATTGGACATTATCCTGTTCAAATTAATGAAAATCTCTTTGCTGTTGAAATTGACCCTGATAGGGCTATGGAAGAAAAGCAAAGAGCTTTGGAAAGTCAGAAAACTATGGCAAATGCAGACCAATTGATGGGACTTGATTTCTTAGGTGAACAAATGGATTTGGCTTCTGCATCTCCAGGTGCTGATGAGGCAGCCGCTTTTGAGGTATTCCTGTCTGTAATGACTTCAAATGAATATGATTTTGTAGTATTTGACACTGCACCAACAGGTCACACCCTTAGATTATTGTCCTTCCCTGAAGTCATGGATTCATGGGTTGGAAAATTGATGAAGGCCAAGGCTAAATTGGGTACCGCTGCAAATGCATTGAAAAACATCATTCCATTTATGGATTCTGACAATGACATTCAATCAACTGAAGAGTTGGAGGCAACCAAGAAACAAATTGATGAGGCAAAGGCAGTTTTATCCAATCCTGACAGAACAACATTCAAGATGGTTGTTATTCCAGAGGAAATGTCTATATATGAATCTGAAAGGGCTATTGAGGCTTTGAATAAATATGACATTACAACTGACAGCATTATTGTAAATCAGGTAATGCCTGACATTTGTGACTGTGACTTCTGCCATTCAAGGTATATGCTGCAACAAAAAAGACTTGCATTGATTGATCAAAAGTTCAGAAATCAGGTTGTGGCTGAAGTTCCTTTATTTAAGGATGAGGTTAAGGGACAGGAGAAGCTATTGAAATTGGCTGAAATTTTATATGAAGATGGAGACAATGATGAAGTTCAACAGAATGTTATTCAGTTGTAATTAGGTTTTTAAGTTTAATTTTATATTCATTTTAATTTTTAAGGTTTTTAAAGATTTTAAATCTTAATTTAGTGGAATGCTTATGAAAAATAGAGTTTTATTGACATTTTTAGTTTTGATATTATTCTTTTCAATTTCACAGGTTTCTGCAATTGATTCGGATTCGTCTGAAGATTTAGTTTCAGATTATTCTGATTCTGTTGATTTAGATTATTCTGATTGTTCTCTTGATGGTTCTTCTGAAGCTATTGGTTTAGATTATTCTGATTATTCTATTGATTATTCTTCTAACGATTTGGATTATTCTGATTGTTCTCTTGATGGTTCTTCTGAAGCTATTGATTTAGATTCTTCTAATAATGCACTTGATGACTCTTACAATGATTTAGACAAAGATGTTCTTATTAAAGATATTAAACACTATTTAAGTGATGATTCAAGTGATGAGAATATGGAAGAAAGTCCGGTTTATGAGGATTTTCCAAATATTGAATTGTATATTCATGAAGTTGGGCCTGAAAAGGTGCATCTTGGTGAAACCTTTGAAGTAAGTTTTGTAGTTTGGCCATTGGATGGTATAGCATACAATACAGTTGTTTTTTTTGAAATTCCTTCCGGCTTTGAACTTGTTTCCTATACCATGACACAGGGTGACTATAATGAGGAAAGGTCAATGTGGGAGATTGTAAATATTCCTGAAGGAGGGAATGCTAAATTTGCTCTTAAGCTAAAGGCTCTTAAAGAGGGTACTTTTACATTAAAAGCTTATGCATTTACAGATTCATATAATCTCAATCCTGAAAATTCAACTGTTAAGGCTAAAATTCAAGTTGTGGGCACTGGTGGAAATTCCAATTCTGTAGAAAAGAATGGCAAATTGGATGATTCTAAAGGTTTAGTTTTATATGAAACAGGAAATCCTATATTTGTCTTGATTCTTTCATGTTTGTCTTTGTTTTCTGTTTATATTGGAAGGAAATATTAATTTGAAGTTTTAAATCATTATTTTAACTTCTTATTTTTCTTATTTTTTTATAGTTTTTTTTATAATTTTTAACTTCTTATTTTTCTTGTTTTTTTATTTATAGTTAGTTACCAAACTTTTGTTATAAATGTTTCCAACCATGAGTCGCATAT
>NZ_CALCYR010000227.1 GCF_937906425.1 uncultured Methanobrevibacter sp.
TTATTTAAAATGGTTTTTTTATAAAAAAAGTAATTTTATTATTTAAAAAGTTTTTAATTTGGTTTTGTGTTGGTGTTTTTTTTATTGGTTTGTTTTTATGTTATTTTTTATGGTTTTTTGTTGGTGTTTTTTTTATTGGTTTGTTTTTATGTTATTTATTTTGGTTTTTTGTTGGTGTTTTTTTTATTGGTTTGTTTTTATGTTATTTGTTATGGTTTTTTGTTGGTGTTTAAAAAAAGAAATAAGGTGGATTAGTGTAATCCACATCCAATACATTCGTGTGCTGCAACTCCTATTTCCTGTTCCTCGTCAACAAGTTCTTGTTTTAACTCTTGAACGCTTACGGAAATAAAGGAGTATTCAGGTTTGTCAATTACAGGGGAAATTCCCTTGAAGTAGCAGTGAATGTATCCGGTACAAGCAATATCGATCAAGATTGGTTCAGACATTTTAAATCCTTTAAAGAATTGTTCAATGATTTCCATCTTTTCTTTAGGAACTCTAAGGTTAAAAGACATGAATCCTTGGTCTTTTGGTCTAATTCCTACATATTCTTGTTCTACTAATATTTCATTACCGTATTCTTGTTTAAAGGTAACGCAGTCTTCTTTATTTACCATATTTACCCTCCGTATGGTTTTTAAAATACTATAATTTATCTTAATGAGTATGATTATTTTATTTAATCAAAATTTGATTATTAATTTTTTAATTTATTTTTATTGTTTAATATTATTGTTTTATGTCTTATAAACTTTATTATAATTTTTTTATCATTTTTTGATTTATTTTATAATCTTTGATTAGTTTTTAATATTTTGATTTGTTTTTTTTGTATTTTTGAATGTTCTTTTTCGATATTCTGATTGGTTTTTTGTATTTTCTGTATTATTTTTTTGATATTAGGCTTAGTTTTTTCTATTTTCAATGTTCTTTTTTGTTCATTATTTCTTTAAATTGAATAAAATTGTTTGAAATTTTTTAAAATTGGAAAAAGAATAAAAAATTTCTTTTTTATTATTTTTTAGCTAAAAATTATTATGTATTTTTTAATTTCATTAATGAAATTTTATTGTTTTTTTCTGAATTCCCTATTTTTACCATAATATTTATATTACTTAATAAACATAGTTTCTATTGTTAGAAATTATATAAATAATTTATATTATTAATATATTTAATTGAAATTAATTCAATAAAATATGAAAAGAATTAATAATTGATTAATTTTTTATAGGTTTGGTCAGGATTTTTAATTATTTTTCATAATTATTCCTTTTGACTGCTATAAATCTTTTTCAAATATTAAAAATGTACAAAGTGATAAAATGAGTGATGTAAACAAAGATATTGGTACAAGGATTAAAGCTTTAAGAGAATTGTCCGATATTACAACAGAAGAAATTGCTAAAGAGCTTGAAATTGATGAAGAAACTTATATTTCTTATGAAGACGGTATTATTGATATTCCTGCAAGTTTCATTTACCAAATTGCACATATTTTCAAAGTGGATTTAGCTTTGATTCTTACTGGTGAGGAAACTCGTATGAATTACTTTGACGTTACAAGAAATGGCAAGGGATTTGTAGTGGACCGTAAGAAAGAATACAAGTATGAAAACTTATGCAAGCATTTCGTTCATAAGAAGGCTGAAATGTTTATTGTAACAGTAGATCCTAAAGAAGATGCTCTCCCATCCTTGAATTCACATGCGGGTCAGGAATTTAATTATGTGCTTGAAGGTTCTTTAAAAATTTTTATTAGGGACAATGAGATTATTTTAAATGAAGGAGATTCAATTTTCTTTGATGCAACTTGCCAACATGCAATGGTTGCTTTAAATGATGAAAAGGCTAAGTTTTTAGCTGTGATAATGTAAGAGGTATTTATTGAGTTATTCCATTTAAGGAATATCGGTGTTTTTAAATATTGGTATTCTTTTGAGTTCTAAAATATTATGGTTTTGAATGTGTGGAAAAATAATGAAAATTTTTAAAATAATTATCTTAGGGATTTTCATAATGTTTTAGCAAGGATTATTTTTATTTAGGGATAGTATTTTATTTTGATATTAGAGGGAAAAAATGTCAACATTAATAGGAAACTTTGTTAACAGAGTTGATTTTAAGGATTATAAGGATTTTTATAAAAATTTTGAATTTAAAGTGCCAAAGGACTTTAATTTCGGATTTGATGTAGTTGATGAATATGCAAGAATAGATCCGGAAAAGAAGGCTTTGATTTGGTGCGATGACAATGAAAAAAGAGTATTCACATTTTTGGATATGAAAAAATTAAGCAATAAGGCAGCAAACTTCTTCAAGTCCCAAGGAATTAATAAGGGAGATGCTGTTTTGCTTACTCTTAAAAACAGATATGAATTCTGGATTTGCATGACTGCGCTTCATAAAATCGGTGCAATAGCCATTCCAACCACTCATATGGTAAAGCTTCATGACATTGTCTATAGGGTGGAAAAGGCAGATGTAAAGATGGTTGTATCTGTCGAGGAGGATAATCTTCTTCCTGATTATGAGTCTTGTGAGAAGGAATTAGGCATTGACTTGAAAAAGGCATTGGTTGGAAACATTGAAAGGGATGGATGGTTCAACTTTGATAAGGAAATTGAGCAGATGAGTGATGTCTTTGAAAGGCCTGTCGGTGAGGATGCAACTCACGAGGATGAAACTTTCCTCATTTATTTCTCATCCGGAACTACCGGAAACCCTAAAATGGTTGCTCATGCCCATACCTATGCCATCGGTCACCTGATTACTGCAAAATACTGGCATAATGTTGTTGAGGACGGTGTTCATCACACTTCAGCAGATACCGGTTGGGGCAAGGCTGTATGGGGTAACTATTACGGTCAATGGATTGCAGGTTCTGCAGTATTCGTTTACGATTATGTAAGGTTCCATGGAATTGACCTTATTGAAAAGATCATTGAAAATGAGGTAAACACATTCTGTGCGCCTCCAACAATTTACAGGTTCCTCATCAAGGAAGACCTGTCCAAGTTTGACTTTTCAAAGATTCAATATGCTACAACTGCAGGTGAACCATTGCCTGCCGAAGTATTTAAGAGATTTAAGGAATTTACAGGTCTTGAAATCAAGGAAGGCTTTGGACAAACCGAAACCACATTGGCATTGGGAACATTCATATGGATGGAGTCCAAACCAGGTTCTGTAGGAAAACCTTCCCCTGCATTTAAAATTCATCTTTTAGACCCTGAAGACAATATGGTTGATATTGGAAGCAAGGGCGAAATCTGTTTCGATGTAAGTGAAGGCAGACCTGTAGGATTGTTTAAGAAATACTACCGAAATGAGGCAAAAACAAAACAGGCATGGCACGATGGATATTACCATTGTGGAGACACAGCCTATGTTGATGAGGACGGTTACTTTACCTTTGTTGGAAGAAATGATGACATAATCAAGTCTTCAGGTTACCGTATTGGGCCTTATGAGGTTGAAAATGCTGTAATTTCCCATCCTTCAGTATTGGAATGTGCCATTACAGGAGTTCCTGATGATTTGAGAGGACAAATTGTTAAGGCAACCATTGTTCTTGCAAAGGGATACGAGCCAAGTGATGAATTGGCTAAGGAGATTCAAAATCATGTTAAGAGGGTAACAGCTCCTTATAAATATCCTAGAATGATTGAATTTGTGGAAGAGCTTCCTAAAACAATCAGTGGTAAGATTCAAAGAAAGCTAATCAGAACTAAGGATGAAGGGAATTAATCCCTTTAATTTTTCTTTATTTTATGTGGGTAAAATTAATTTTTAAGAATTTTTAATTCTTATTTCTAATTATTATTAATTTTTATCTATTATATGAGAGCAAAATTAATTTAAAGAAATTTTAAATCATTTTTCAATTAACAATTAAAATTACTTTTTATTTTTATAAATTTATAAAAGGATTGTGTGTTTATGAGTATAAGTGAAGTTAAACCTTATCCCGTTATTAGTAAAAATAATTGTAAGGCTTGTTTAAGATGTGTAAGTGTTTGCAGAGAGGAATGTCTTAAATTAAGCGAAAACATTAACGATAACGGTTATCAATATGTGGAATATACCGGTGAAAATTGCATTGGTTGCGGAGACTGTTACTACACTTGTCCTGAACCATTGGCCATCGAAGTCCATATTCCTAAAAGAAGAAAAAAAGGAGATGCTTAAATGAGTCATCAAATTGTTAAGGGTAATACTGCAGTTATTATAGGTGCATTATATGCCGGTTGTGATTGTTTCTTCGGTTATCCAATCACTCCTGCCAGTGAAATTCTTCATGAGGCATCCAAATACTTCCCAATGCTTGGAAGAAAATTTGTACAGGCTGAAAGTGAAGAGGCTTCAGTCAACATGATTTATGGAGGTGCTTCCACAGGCCATAGGGTTATGAGTGCATCATCCGGTCCCGGAATCAGTTTAATGCAGGAAGGATTTACCTATTTGGCCGGTGCAGAATTGCCTGCAGTTATTGTTGATGTAATGAGAGCAGGCCCTGGTCTTGGTAATATCGGTCCGGAACAGGGGGACTATAATCAAATCGTCAAGGGAGGAGGTCACGGTAACTACAGAAATATAGTTTTGGCTCCTAACAGTGTTCAGGAAATGTGTGACTTGACCATGAAGGCATTTGAATTGTCAAACAAATACAGAAACCCTGTTGTTGTATTGGCTGATGCTGTACTTGGACAGATGGCTGAACCTTTAAGATTCCCTGCAGAAGCTGTTGAACCTGAAATAGATAATTCCTGGGCTGTAAGAGGTAGTGAGGAAACAATGAACAATTTGGTAACCTCAATTTTCCTTGATTTCAATCAATTGGAGGAATTCAACTTTAAGATACAGGAAAAGTATGATGAAATCCGCAGAAATGAGGTTGTCGTTGAGGAATACATGCTTGATGATGCTGAATATGTTATCGTATCCTATGGTACCAGTAGCAGATTGTCCCGTACTGCAGTAGACATTGCACGTGAGAAGGGAATTAAATTAGGTCTTCTCCGTCCAATAACATTGTTCCCATTCCCAGAGGAAAGAATTAGGGAATTGGCTGAAAAGGGTGTTCAATTCATTTCAGTTGAAATGAGTAACGGTCAATTGAGAGAGGATGTTAAGATGGCTGCAGGATTTGATGATGTCCACTTGGTAAACAGAATGGGTGGAAACGTTATTGAATTGAAGGACATTCTTAATGAGATCTATGAAATGGTTGGCAGTGACGAACGTCATAAGGTTCACAGTGAAGACAAGGAATTTGATGCATCCTATCTTAAGGATAAGGGATATAAAGACGAATTAGACAATGATAATTATTATAATCATAGAGTGGTTGACTAGGAGGTGAAAAGATGGCAAGTATTAAGGTAAGTGGCGAAAATACAGAGAAAAAGGAAGCTAATCCTATTGAAGAAAGGGTAATAAAGAAACCTCGTTCCTTAAATGACAGTTTTGAAAGAAAGGGAAATGACATTTACAATACCCACTACTGTGCAGGTTGCGGTCATGGTATCCTTCATAAATTGATTGCTGAGGTTATGGATGAGCTTGACATACAGGACAGGTCAGTCATGATTTCCCCTGTAGGATGTGCAGTGTTCGGTTACTACTACTTTAACTGCGGCAATGTTCAGACCGCCCACGGCAGGGCTCCTGCTGTTGCTACAGGTATTTCAAGAGCTGAGGACAATGCAATTGTAATGAGTTATCAAGGTGACGGTGACTTGGCATCCATAGGTTTAAATGAGACCCTGCAGGCTGCAAACAGAGGGGAAAAAATCGCGGTTTTCTTTGTAAACAACACAGTTTACGGTATGACCGGTGGTCAAATGGCACCTACAACTCTTGTTGGTGAAAGGACTGTCACATGCCAAAACGGCAGGGATCCTCACTATGCAGGTTATCCTTTGCACATGTGTGAACTTGTTGACAATCTTAAGGCTCCCGTATTTATTGAAAGGGTCTCCCTTGCTAATCCTAAGTTAATCAGAAAAGCAAAAATTGCCATTAAAAAGGCCTTGATGATTCAGAAGGAAGGAAAAGGATACTCCTTTATAGAGGTTTTATCTCCATGTCCAACCAATATCAGAAGGGATGTTGCTGGAGTTGAAGACTTCCTCATAAATGAGATGGGTAAGGAATTCCCTGTAAAGAGATTTAGGGACTTATCCAAGGAAAGGGCTCCTGTTGAAAGAAACGTAAGTGACTTTTCAATTGAATCATTGGACAATGTCTTTGGTGTAGACCGTTCTAAGGAATTGGCTGATGTGGAAGAGGACTTTGAGGACTGCAAGGTCAAGATTGTTGGTTTTGGCGGTCAGGGAGTATTGAGTACAGGACTTACCTTGGCTCAGGCTGCATGTTCTGAGGGTAAGGAAGTTTCATGGTATCCTAGCTATGGACCTGAACAAAGGGGAGGAACATCCAACTGTTCTGTAACCATTTCCGCAAAAACAATCGGTTCTCCTGTTGTTGAGGAATGTGATGTATTGATTGCAATGAACAAGCCATCCCTTGAAAAGTATTCCATTGATGTTAAGGAAGGCGGAACCATTTTATATGATTCAAGGGCAGGAGACTATAGCAAGGACAATCTTGATGTAAAGGATGGTGTTGAAATCATTTCCATTCCTGCAAGGGAAATTGCAACCGAGATTGGAAATGCAAAGGCAATGAATACAGCCATTCTTGGAGCTTTAATGGAACTTGGTAAGGAAAGTCCTATTTTATCCCAGGAAGCATTTGCAAACGGTATTAGGGAAACCTTTGCAGCTAAACCTAAACTCATTGACGTCAATCTTGAGGTTTTGGAAGCTGGAGCTAAATGGTTAAGGGAAAATAAATAATTTCTCTTAATTTTCCTTTTAAATTTCATATTCTTTTTTTATTATTTTTTTCTTTTTTATTTTGTTTAATTATTGTTTAATTATTGTTTAATTATTGTTTAATTATTGTTTAATTATTGTTTTATTATTGTTTTATTATTGTTTTATTTTTGTTTTTTTCTTTTTTATTTTGTTTAATTATTGTTTTATTATTATTTTTTATTCTTGTTTTAATTTCATATTTTCTTTTTTAAGCTTTGAGGTAATTTGTATGAATTCATTGGATTTATTGAATCGAATTAAAGAAAATCTAAAGGACTATCCTATTGATTATTTAAAAAAGAAGGCAAGTGATGACAGATATCCTGACAGCATTTCAAAACGTTTGGCAATATATAACTCCTCTGTTTATGATGAGATATTTGAATCAGCCATAGATGATTTTGAAGTCAGGGAGGAAGTGATAAAAAACTTATCAGAGGATGTTGATTATTACTTTAGTGTAAATGACCCTTATGATGATGAAAATAGGGAATTTACTAAAAATCTTTGTTTGTATTTGGCTTTGATTGCTAAAAAGCCATTGCATCCTGTTGGAGACCCTTCAAGTTATCATGTTTATGAGTTAAATGGGGAATATAAATGTAAGGACAGGATTCTTTATTTAAAGGATAAACGTTCTTTATGCCGATATTGCATTTGTAAAAATGCCGGATACGGATTCTTTTAGATTTTTATTTTTATTTCTTTTTTAAGATTTTTATTCCTTTTTTTAATATTTTCAACTTATTTTATTATTTAAATTATTTTAAAAATATTTATTAAATTAAAAATTAAAAATATATTTAAAAGTATATTGGGGAGATACCATCACTAAAATAAATGATTTTAATGCATTAGAAGTTAAGAATCAATGTGTGAAATGGATTCAAGACTTTTTCAATGAAAATGGGCCTGACTGCAATGCAGTTGTAGGCATTTCCGGCGGTAAGGACAGTTCTGTAGTTGCAGCATTATGTGTAGAGGCTTTAGGTAAGAGTCGTGTTATAGGTGTTTTAATGCCTAATGATGTTCAGTCAGACATTGATTGTGCCAAACTACTTGTAAAACATTTGGATATTCCTCATTATATAATAAATGTCAAGGACTCTGTTAATGGGATTCTTAATCAAATGAATGAAAACAGTATTGAAATAAGTGAACAGACAAGAATCAATCTTCCTGCAAGAATACGCATGTCCACATTATATGCTGTAAGTCAAAGCCATAATGGAAGAGTGGCAAATACATGCAATCTTTCTGAAGATTGGGTAGGTTATGCAACAAGATATGGTGATGGAGCAGGTGACTTCAGTCCACTTTCAAACCTGACCGTAACTGAAGTTAAGGAAATTGGACGAAGCCTTAATTTACCTAATGAGTTGGTGGACAAGGTACCTATTGATGGACTCTCTAATCAATCTGATGAAGAGAAACTTGGTTTTACTTATGATGTGTTAGATGAGTATATACGAACAGGTAAAATTAAGGACAATTTGATAAAAGAAAGAATAGATTACTTGCATGATCTTAATAAATTTAAGTTGGAACCTATGCCTAGTTTCAAATTTTAAGTTTTATTATTTATTTTTACTATTTTTTTTAATTTTTAATTTTAAGTTTTATTATTTATTTTTACTATTTTTTTTAATTTTTAATTTTAAGTTTTATTATTTATTTTTACTATTTTTTTTAATTTTTAATTTTAAGTTTTATTATTTATTTTTACTATTTTTTTTAATTTTTAATTTTAAGT
>NZ_CALCYR010000228.1 GCF_937906425.1 uncultured Methanobrevibacter sp.
TAATATATAATGTAGAGAATATCGGAGGGGTATTATGAAAAAGACAAAAATAATATGTAGTACTGGCCCAGCATGTAATGATGTTAAGACTATGACTGAGATGGTTAATGTTGGTATGAATTGTGCAAGAATTAATTTAAGCCATGCTACTTATGATGATATACTAGAAACTATTGAAATTGTTAGAAAAGTTAGAAATATTACGCATATGCCTGTTGCGATTATGTATGATACTAAAGGACCTGAATTTAGAACTCTTAGTTTTGAACGTGGAGGAGTAAATCTTCATACAGGTGATAAAATACGTATGAGTAAAACTTGTATACGTGGTAATAAGAAAGAGTTTGGAGTTAATCATAGTGAAGCTATTGATTATATTAAAGTAGGAGATCATGTATTAGTTGATAATGCTTTACTTGATTTAGAGGTAGTAGATAAAAAAGATGATTATGTTGTATTAAAAGCTCTTAATGATGGTAAGATACAGAATCATAAGACTATTAATGTTCCTGGTGTTGATTTAAATTTAGATTTTATTAGTGATATAGATAAAAAAGATATAGCTTTTGCAGCTGAACATTCATGTGATTATTTAGCTTTATCTTTTGTTAATACTAAAGAAGATGTAAGAGCAGCTCGTAAGATTATTGAAGACAATGGTGGAGATGCTAGAATTATTTCTAAGATTGAAAGTAGAATGGGCATAGAAAATATCGATGAGATAATTAGAGAATCTGATGGTATTATGATTGCTCGTGGAGATCTTGGAGTAGAAGTACCAATGGAAGAGTTACCAATACTTCAAAAGAGAATAATTACTAAGTGTCGTGAAAATGGTAAGTTTGCAATTGTTGCTACTGAAATGCTTGCTTCTATGTATGAGAGTCCAAGACCTACAAGAGCGGAAGTTACAGATATTGCGAATGCGGTAATTGATGGAACTGATTGTGTTATGTTATCAGGTGAGACTACTGTTGGTAAGCATCCAATAGATGCAGTTAAAATAATGAGTAGAATATGTGAATATGTTGAGTCAACGATTGATTATACTAAGCATACAGCTTATAAAAGAACTATAGGTATTAGTGATACAATTGCTAAACTTGTTGTTGATGCTGTTGAGTATTCTAATATTAAGTTGATTGTTACTACTACTATGACAGGTTTTACTGCTCGTAAGATTAGTAATTTAAGACCAAATTGTATAATACTTGCTTGTTGTCCATCTAATCATATAGCAGAGAAGGTTGCTTTAAACTTTGGAGTTAAACCAATAGTTACAGATGTATATGAGAGTACAGATGAGATGGTTGAGACAGCTAGAAAGTTTGCTAAAAAAGAGTTTAAATTAAAAATAAAGAAAAAATAAGAAATAAATAAAAAAAGAATTAGAATTTAAAAATAAAAAAGATTAAAATAAAGAAATAAAACAAATAAAAAAAGAAAAGAGAGATTAAAATTAATTTAAATCTCTGCCGAATATGTGAACAGCACAAGTACCGCCAGTACCACCTACATTATGAGTCATACCGATTTCAGCACCATCCACTTGACGTTTACCTGCTTCTCCTCTTAATTGCCATACAATTTCAGCAGCTTGAGCAATACCAGTTGCTCCGAGAGGGTGACCTCTTGCCTTTAAACCACCTGATGGGTTAATTGGACAATCTCCATCAATATTGGTTTGTCCGTCTTCAAGAACCTTTCCACCTTCTCCCTTTTTAGCAAATCCTAAGTCTTCAATTGCAAGTAAACCATTGATTGAGAAACAATCATGGACTTCAGTAGCATCAATATCCTTAACAGTTACTCCAGCCATATCATAAGCCTTTCTGGAAGCTGCAATGGTAGCGTCCAAAGTGGTTATGTCTTTTCTGCTGTGTAATGCAATTGTACCTGAGGATTGTGCAGATGCCTTTACATAAATAGGAGTGTCAGTATATTCCTTAGCCTTTTCAGCAGCACAGATAACAACAGCTGCAGCTCCGTCGGAAACAGGAGAACAGTCAAGTAAAGTTAATGGATCTGCTACTGGAGAAGAGGCTAAAACCTTATCTACAGAAACTTCAAATGGGAATTGAGCATTTGGGTTATTAGCTGCATTCTTATGGTTAACTACAGACATCATAGCCAATTGTTCTCTGGTTGTACCATATTCATACATATGCCTTTGAGCAATCATAGCGTATAATGATGGGAAAGTAGCTCCTTGTTGTGCTTCCCATTCCTGATCGGATGCAGTAGCAATAGCTGGAGTTGCATCAACAACATCAGTCATTTTTTCCACTCCTGCAGAAACCACAACATCATGATAACCGGAAGCGACAGCCATAATACCTTGTCTAAGTGCTAATCCACCAGATGCACAAGCAGCTTCAACTCTTGTACATGGAACTGGGTTTAAACCCATATTATCAGAAATAAGTGAAGCAATATGTTCTTGACCTACAAAAAGACCTGCAGACATGTTTCCAACAAACATAGCTTCCAAATCTGCACCACTTAAATTAGCATCTTCAATAGCTCCAAGTCCTGCTTCAGAAATTAATTGTCTAAATGAACTTTCCCATAATTCTCCGAATTTTGTTTGGGAAGCTCCAATAATCGCAACATCTCTCATTTTTTCACCTTCTAAATAAATTCTCCATCATTTAAGCCATTCTAAGTTTTCCTTTAAATTTAGCGTAAACTGCATAATCAACATAAATCTTTTTAGAGAGGATTTCTTCAGTTGTAGGAGCTAAATTTTTAACTTCTTCAATTCTATCATTAACGGTTAAAGTGAAACCATCACTGCCAGCACCGGAACCATAGGAAACAATGAAAATCTTATCTCCAGGCTCTGCCTTATCCAATACATTGGACAATGCTAAAGGAACAGCACCTGAATAGGTGTTACCTACATTAGGAGTTAAAAGACCATCCTTATATTGTTCTGGAGTGAAACCTAACTTTTTAGCAGCCCTTATGTAAAATTTACCGTTAGGTTGATGGAAAATAGCATAATCATAATCTTCAACTTTGGTATCTGTTTTTTCAAGCAAACCTTTTGCTGCACCAAACACATGTCTGAAATAAGCTGGATCACCGGTGAATCTGCCACCGTGACTTGGGTAAGGTTGACCTTCTCTTCTGTAAAAGTCAGGAGTGTCAGTAGTAAAACTGTAAGTAGTTCCAAAGTCAGCAAGAGTATTCTTGTCTCCAATAATGTATGCAGCACCACCAGCGGAAGCAGTATATTCCAATGCATCTCCAGGAGCTCCTTGAGATGTGTCAGCACCAATAGCCAAACCATATTTTATCATGCCGGAATCTACCATACCCATGGTAGCCTGAATACCTGCAGTTCCAGCCTTACATGCAAATTCCAAGTCAGCTGCAGTCATTTCAGGGGTTGCTCCAATTGCTTCTGCAACAATGGTAGCAGTTGGTTTTACTGCATAAGGATGAGATTCGGAACCAACATAAACTGCACCAATATCCTGAGGATCGATTTGTGCTCTAGCCAATGCATGTCTTGCAGCACTAACCGCAATAGTTGCAGTATCTTCATCAGAAGATGGAACAGACTTTTCATTTACAATCAAACCATTTGAGATTGATTCAGGATTATCTCCCCATACTTTTGCGATTTCTTCTACTTTTATTCTATATGAAGGCACATTAGCCCCATATCCTACAATTCCTGCCATTAAATCACGACCATATTTTATTTAGTTCATAATTGAATAGTTCATAATTTGGAATAATAAATAAAACAATATTATTCACAGTACATAATCTTAAAATTTTGAATAATAAAATAAAATAATATTATTCACAGTACATAATCTTAAAATTTTGAATAATAAAATAAAAAAATATTATTCACAAGACATAATCTTAAAAAATAAAAATTTATTTTATTTTTTTATAATAAAAAATTTTTATGCTTATAATTTAAAATTAATAAAAAATATAATCTTAAAATTAATTTTAAGTTTATATTATTAATATTATATCTTTAACACATATAAATGTATTTAAAAAAACACTTAAAAAAAGACTAAAATTTGACCAAAATAACAAAAATAG
>NZ_CALCYR010000229.1 GCF_937906425.1 uncultured Methanobrevibacter sp.
CCCTACACGACGCTCTTCCGATCTATTCTTATCCATAAAAATAACCTCAATTAGAGTCTTATATTAACAATATCAATTTCATCATCATCTAAACGTTTTTTAACTTCAGATTTTATTTGATTTAAGAACATTTCTAAATCAGATTCATTTTCTATTTTTACTTTAGATTGGGAAGCAATAAATTTAATAGTAAGTTCTACAGATTTTGGTTTAGATGGTTCTGCTTCTCCGCCACCAGCAGCAGTTATATGTTCTTCCTTAAATTTATTTATTAAATCTACACAATTACTTCTCAAAATAGAAGCTTCATCACTTACTCCGCGAATAACAGATATTACATTAGCTTTATTTAATTTTTGAGATAAGTTAGCAAATTTATTTTCAAAATTTAATCTATATTTTGAATTCAATTCATCTTTAAATTCATAATCCTCATCTAAAATAGCTAAAACTTCATTTAATTCATTATTTATATCATTTCTTGGAGTTACTTTCTCTTTATCAATAATTTCCTTATGTTTTTCTTCAAACTTATCATCCAATAGAGGAAGATCCTTTATTCTGGAATAAGGATTAGGCATTCTTAGAATATCTCTAATCTGATTAACAATATCAATCAATTCCATATCACTGATAAAGTTCATATTGGATTCATAAATCTTATAATTCCTGCTAGCTTCATCAAAGTAATTCTTTTGACTGCTATTGAAGAATTGAATAACAGAATAAGTATTATCACCCATATCCAAAAATTCATCTTCTTTTTCTACTACAAAACTATAGAACTGATTAATGGATTTTTTAGATTTGACATCCAGCAATATATCTCTTGAATCAATTAAGGCATCCTTGCCAGGATAATCCGGATTTGACCTATAATAAGTTAAACAGTCATTAATCTCATTCAATTTTTTATCTGAAGCAAAAACAAACTTGTCCATAATAAGCTCATCATTATCAGAACTAATGCTTTCATTGAAAACATCTTTTAAGAGTATTTTAACAGTTTTTACATCTCTCCTTTTAATTCCTTCTCTCTTTTCAACCAATAGCTTTTCCCTGAAATCCTTTCCATCCAAGAATTTAAAGATTTCCTCAGCTTTATTAGTCTTTAAAGAAACAATCTCTGAATTCATAATCAAATCAATTCTCTTTTGAGAGAATAATTTAGCCACTAACCATTCCACATCAAGCTCAATAAAGCCATAAGGAGAGGATGTGAATCTATTGAGAATAGTCTTCATGCTTGGTTTGATATAATTGCTTGATTGCATTTCAACATATGCATACAAATCGTTTAAAGCATTATTTGCTTTTGATTCCACTCCAGCAAAGGTTTCTTGAGAAGATTCCTTAATTGTAGAAATAATATCTGATTTATCTGGTGAAAAGTCCATATAAGTGAGCTTATGATAGACTTTAGAGACCAAATCACCTAATGCATCGTTGATTCTTTCACTTGCATTCTTCTCCATAATGTTTACTTTAGAACCATTTACATAGATATCTGCCTGTTTAAGAGCTTTTTCAAGCAATATTACAATTCTTGATTCCTTCTCTAAACGCTCTTCACTCTTTGCAATTTTGAGATGTTCCTTGATTTCTGTGCTGTTCTTTTGAAGGTATTTTTCAATCTGCAGGCTTTCTTCTATCTCTTTAAATACTGTAAAATCATTATTCAAATGTAAGATAACCTCTTTATTATTTTGAGATAAGCCTCTTAAAGCATTATAAATCATCTCTTGCTCTGAACTTTCAGACAAAGTTGTTTGGGCAGAGCTTTGCACATTGAAATCATAATAAGGGCTAATTATTCTAAGGCCAATGTCATTCTTATGCATTCCACTATCTATATTATCAATTGCCTTATTAAAGGCAAAGTTATACTTATTGTTGTATTTGTATTTCTTTTCCTTGAAAATATCATAAAAGATAACATCAGATGCCTTATTTAATATTTCACCTAATTCAACATTGACATTCTTGATTTCCTTATTAACATCCTGTTCTTCATTGGTTAAGAATGAATAAATGTCTCCATTTTTCTGAATCAATGTTTCACGTTCCAGCCTTACAAGGGATTTGACAATCTTGTTTCTTAAATCAGGTAAATCCTCATCGATATGGGAAATCATCAATATTGTGATATTGTCCAAGTTTGCCTTAATCTCCTTGACATATTTAATTAAGAACAGTGACTTTAAGACATAGACATCAAAATCAGTCAATAATTCATTATATCCCGCTTTAATGATAACTGAACTGTGGGAATGATCAATAAACTGTGATAATGCATCATAGAATATATTAAATGGAACCAATGACTGCTCATCCTTATCCATCATTTCAATAGCGGCATGCTGGAACATTGCAAGCATTGAACGCTCTCCTTCTGCAAGGTGTTTTCCTGATGCTCCATGCTCCCTGATAGATGTTAAAACAGCTTGAAGCAAATTGAATTGATAGGGTATGAATGGATAGATAGATGCGAAATCATCTGCATTCGCATAATTTTTCATCTCTGCACTTTCAGTGAAACTGAAATTATTCTTTAAGATAGGTTCAACTTGAGGATAATATGCCTTTAGCATATTATTGGCAACTTCATTTTTGGCTAAAATTCTTTTTCTAATGACTTCATCCACATTTGCAGAGGATAATGAAAGTCTTGTTTTGAATCTTCCTTGAATTTTAGAGAAGTCCTGACCCTTAACATCCACCAAATCATCAATATTCTGCTGGCTTGTAACTATAATCCAAGCTTTTCCCTGACATTTGGTCCCCAAATCCTCGGTAATTGACTGCAAATTAAGCATTAATTTAGTATCATCTCCAATGTATTGTCCTACTTCATCCACTAAGAACACAACATGATGATTCTTTCCTTTAGAATTGCAATAATCTGCCACTTCATCTGCAAATTTTTCTATAGAAATATTAAAATTTTCTTCAGCCTTTTCAACCCAGTTTTGAGCTGCATCACGACTCATAAAACCAATACTAACAATTGATTCCACAATTTCGTCAACTATAAAATAATAATCATCCCTTACGATTTCCCAATCTTCACCATTTATATCCTTAAAGACTGTTTTAAATTCTCCATATTTTCCTTCAGAATCCAATTTTTTCTCAAAATCTGCTAAAAATGAATATTCAGTACAATATCCTCTCATTTCATTAAATACTTTTATAAATACATCGAGAATCTTATCCTTTTCTGAAGAAGAATTGGAGCTTTTTGAATCGATATTGAATAAGATAACATCAGTGCTGACACCGCTTGATTTGATCATATCTGCTATGACAACTGGATCCTGTATCTTATTATCTTCTTTAAAGAAATCAATAGGTCTTCTAAAACTTCCAGGATTTTCCCTATCCTCAACTTCCAATTGACTATTCAAAATATATGATAAAATCTTCAGGAAGTGAGATTTACCACTTCCAAAGAAACCGGAAATCCAAACACCCATATCATCAGTGGCAATGCTTGTTCCTCTGGCATAAATGTTAAAAAACTCACTAAAATGTTTTTTTAACTCATCAGTCACAACATATTCATTCAATTCCTGATATATGTTTTCTTCATCCTTTTGACCTACTTTAATAACACCTTTAATATCTCTATCAATAGGTTTTTCAAACATTTCTCCTATTTTCACTTAAAACCCCCCTAATCCACTAATGGAAAAGCCCTATAATAATTACTATCCTTGATTGTATTGAACAATACCAAATCGTTTCCAGAATATCTTCCAGGGAAGAACATGATAACTGGAACTTCATCTAACTGCTGATGCAAATTGTTTAAAACATTATGAGATCTAAGCAAAGGATATGCTTTGCCCACACCTGTAATAAAAATTACTGAATTTTCCGTGTATCTATCAATTATATAATTCACGATTAAATTTGAATCCATGCCTAACTTCAACATTTTGGTAACTGCCTTTTTGGCATGTTCCCTACCTTTTTTCTCTTCAAATTTAAAAGTTTTTTCAAGATATCCCTTATTTTTTAAAATATCCAGAATTATTTCATATAAATCAAATTCAAGAATTTTAAATCCTAAATTCGGATTATTGTTTATCTTATTTTTCAAATATTCCACTTCTTTGCGAACCCTTTGTTCATATTTGGGATCATAATCAAAAATAAAATAGCCTACTTCATTTCCCAGACCCTTATTCTGTAAAAAAGAAGGTTCCTTGATTTTTATTTCTATCTGGTTCAACCTTTTTTCAATGCTCAATATAATCCACACCCCTAATTTAAAAATTTTTGAGATAAAGCACTCCTAAACCTTTTCTCCTGTAATTGAATAATAATAAGGACCTAAGTCATTTTCAATCAGCATATTTTTCAATCTTAAATCTACAAATGGAACATATATTTCTCTTTCATTTCCAGCAGATTCCAATACTCCCGCCTCGGAAAGCATGTTTTTATAGCCTCTTTTAAGCCTTTCAACAGTTTCTTCTCTCCACTGGCTGACTTCTTCACTTTGATATGACTTCTCATCGAAAAACTTGTCAAAATCCTTAGGCCTTAGAGTGAAATCACCTAGAACAATATGCTCTCTAAAGACTTCATACATAAATTCAAAAAATAGTTTATCCTGCTTTAAAACGGATATTAAAACAAAAACTTTTGCGGAATTGGTATCAGTTCTCAGGAAATATTCCAATACATCTTCTGAAAATGAGCTTAAACGTCTGAAAATACCATTTGTTACTTCTTTGACACGAGATTCTGTTTCTACTTGAAAAATATTTTCTTTCAATGCCAAATCCATGATTTCTTCTTTAGAATAACCTTCCAACATCAATTCAGCTACTTTTCTAGACTCAATAAACCAAAAAGAGTTGCTAACTAAACCAGCACTATATTTCATTTTTCACCCTCTAAAATAACATACTAATATTTAGTATTTAATAATAATAAACTTTTTTAAAAAAGTATACAGTCAAAAAAAGTAAGAAAAAAATAGTAATGAATAGTAAAATTCTTAAAAAAATGTTTTGGCGAACACCCTTTGATAAAAAAAATAGTTTAGTTAAAGACAAAAAATGGGAAAAAATAAAAAAATGAATTAAATTGAGGGAGTTCCCCAATTTTAAAAAAAGTTTAAAAAGCTATTCCTCTTCGTCTAGAACCCTTACAACAGTTCCAAAGCCATGACTTACTCCCTTTCCAAATCCAAAGTAATTAGGAATCCGGAATTTGACCTTGAATTCTCCTGTAAATGCAAGCATGTTAATTGACTTGTAATCCACACGTGTAAAGTCAAGCCTTGTTTTTGGATACAGCCTCCTGTCAACAATAATTCCCAAACCCTTGGCCATTGATAGAATGTTGCCTACAAGAATCTTGTTGAGAAACACTTTCCTCTCCTTCCAGCCTTCAATACTGTTGAAGCGTTGGAAATTGTTCTTGTTCAAGGCAAGCCATGGAGTGATGAACTTGTAATGATACTCCCTGTTGGTAGTTGAAACATTTATTTCATCCTCAACAATAATTCTATCCTCCACCTTGTAGTAGGAATCGGAGAGCCTGAGTTCTGTGATGTCCTCTGCTATATCCTTTAACAGATCCGCTCCCTCTTCAATGCCAAGCATGGAAGCCTGCCCGTCTATTACATGGTACTGGATGAGGGGATAGGAGTATAATAACTTGTCTTGTGCATAATGGTTGTGAAGCAGGGGATAGTCGAAATGGTTTCCAATATATCCTCTAAGCTTTGAAGAGTCCTGCCTTATTTTCTTGTTTGTCTTAAGCACAAGGTATGATGTGTTTATTTTCATTTAAATGCTCCTTAAAATTAAACCACTCACATGTTGAATTTAGGAAATTCCGCCTTTTCCATATAATTTTCTATGTCTGGAAAAGCCTTAATCGCATAATCCAATACTCTCTTGTAAAAATCACAAGCTGAATCCTTGCTTAAAGGAGTCAGTCCATGTGCTAGAATGGAATCATTTCGCTTACTTTTTGCACAATCCAATTCCCTATCTGCAAAATAATCCCTGGCCAATTGAACATCGAATTTTTTTAATAGGACATAACTATTTTTCAAAGCAATTTTAAATGTTTTTTCATAATTTTCATAATCAGGGATTCTTAAGCTTTTTATATAATCCCTGGCCTTGTAATTATCCATGGTTTCAAGATCAAATTGCTCGCGATTGATATAAAATACCTTGTTGTCATGCAATCTCTGTTTATCCATAATGGATAATTCATTCAATTGAATCTGTGCGATTAATTCAATAGCCCTGTACAATCTTGCAACGGCATCATCATAAGATCCTGAATCAATTTTGCGTTTGGCATTATTCAAAAGATCAGGCAAATAATATTTTATGCCTTTGTTAATATCATTTGCCAATTTCAATCTTAAGAATTCAAGATTGTTATCTAATTGCAATATGAATTCTTCTGATACTCCAAAGTCTTCAATAAATGACTCAGGCATTTTTTCAATTATCTGCTTTTGGAGGTATGTGCTTAATTTAAGGGATTCATATTTATCTTCTTTTCTATTGAAAAACTTGATTTTCTCATTGAATTTATCCCAGCTTTGGTAAAAACTTATCAACTTAACATAAAAATGAGCTAATTCCTCCTCTTTAGTCAAGTTTCCTTCATGCAAGGAATTTTCCGCTTCCAGGAAATATTTTAAAGATGCCTCATACTGGTTGCCGTTGAAAAAGCTTTTACCTCTCTTGAATTCTGAAATCGCATACTTCTTATATGGATTAATTTGCATCTTGTTCAGTTCGGAACCATCTTTGACGACTCCAACACCTTTTTTGGTTCTGCTTTTACTATCCTTCTGACCCACATATGAAAATTTAAAGTTGCTGTAATTTCCTTCAATGACTGCAAGAACCACTCCTGAAACCATCGGTTTTGTGCCTCCAGTGAAATCCACACGGACCTCATATTCCGGACTGTCAAATTTGGAAAAAACCTCCCTTGATTTAATAAAGGAATCATCAAGAGACTCTGCATTGCTTGGCATGTCTAATGATTTCGACTGTGTAAGCTATGTAGATCTTATAACAGATGAAGAGACGGTTTATTATTCAAGCCAGACCTTTAAGGAGCTTTTGGGTAAGCAAAG
>NZ_CALCYR010000230.1 GCF_937906425.1 uncultured Methanobrevibacter sp.
ATTGATTAAAAAAATAGAAAATAATGAATAATAAAACTTCTTTTTAAAAAAATAATGAAAAATTGATTAAAAAAATAGAAAATAATGAATAATAAAACTTCTTTTTAAAAAAATAAGGAAAAAATTGATTAAAAAAATAGAAAATAATATAATATCATAGAAATAGAAAAACTAGAAAAAAATAGAAATAAACAGAAATTATAATGAGAATCTATTCTAGTCCAAGAAGCTTTGCAGCATTCTTATAAAGAATCTTTTCTTCTTCTTCCTCACTTAAACCTATTTTCTTAAAATACTCCATTTCACTTTCTGATTCCCACATTGGAAAGTCAGTTCCCCACAATACATTATCAACACCATAGGCATAAATAAGTTCCTTAGCCTTTTCCGGCTCCAATGCATATAAACTGGAACTGATATCAACAATTAAATTAGGAGTTCCTGCCAATTCCTTAGTTGCATCTTCCCAAATACTCCAACCTGCAAAATGTGCACCGATTACTAAAAGATCAGGGAATTTTTCAAGAAATGGCTTTAGCTGTTCAGGATTTGAATAATTGTATCTGAAATCACCGCAATGAATCATTATAGGTAATCCTGCATTGCTTACACATTCACCTATTTCAAATGATTTTTCATCATTTAATGCAAATTGCTGGAAATCAGGATGGAGTTTAACTCCCTTAAGACCAAGTTCAATAAGATAATCCAAATCTCCTTGAATGTCTTCACTTTCAGGATGCAAGGTTCCAAAGCCTGTAAAAAGCCCAGGATGTTTATTAACCTCATAACTGATAAATTCATTAATGGATTTAACCTGTTTAGGAGTTGTTGCAACAGAATGGACCAAATAGTGAACTGCATTTACCTTTTCTCCATCTCTTATTAAATCATCTACAGTTCCATTCAAGGACATATGAAGATCGTAAAAGTCTCCAATCCCAACCACTGCCTTTGCAGCAATCTTATCCGGATAAATATGACAATGTGAATTAATTACCTTTTGCATTATTAATCGCCTGACTAAAATAGATTTTCCAATGAAAATCAAATAAAATTCAAATTTTAAATCAAATCCCATTTATCTTTTTATTGAAACTAAAAAAAATTCCTTAATAAAAAAATTTAAATCAAATCCCATTTATCTTTTTATTGAAACTAAAAAAGAATTCATTTATAAATCAAAAAAAGAATCATTATTCTCTAAAATGAATAAAAAGAATTATCCAACTTAAAAAGAGTTAAAAATTTTAATAAAAAGATAAATAAAAAAAGAAAAATATATAGATGACTTAGTCATCCATATCTTCAAATCTAGGTTCTAATTTTTCCATTACACCAGGTAAGGAAGTGTATTCCATTTCTTCAGATGGTAATCTGTGTGGTTCGAAAGGACCGTGTCTTCTGATGTAGGAAGCAATGTTTGCAGATTGTCTTCTGGTTTCATCGAATGCAGGGTCGTCGAATAAGTCAACAGGACCAATCAATTTTGCGTCTGCAACTTGGAAACCTAAACCAACTACTCTAGGAGGTCCGTCAAATCTGATTGGGTTAGCTTCTTCTTGACTGGTTGGCATCATAGGACCATTGTGGGAACCTCTCATCCATCCACTTACCATGTGAGGGAATGCAAATGGTTCTACACATTCACCATTAGCAGGGAACCCGGATTGTGCTCTTACAATAGCTACTGGGTCATCTTTACCAACATATTCACCAGCTAACATGTTTAATTTGTCAGTACTTACTGCAGCTGCGATTTCACCGTTTTTCTTAAATACTCTCTTGATTACGTATCTTCCGGTGGAACCGATTAATGCAAGCAAGTCATACATTTCTTCAGGACAGTCTAAAATAACTTTTTTGTGTTCCATTACATCAAATACTTCAAAACTGAATCCGTCGTGTAAACTTGGGTCGATTACAAGACCAGCAGTGTTGAATGGATCTGCAAAGATTCTGAAAATTGGTAAGTTGAATGCACCTGGTTCTGTTTTATCCATACAGTATACAATTACAGGGTCACTTCCCCTTTCTTCAAATTCCATTTCTGCACAGCCAGGACCCATACCTTTTACGTTTCCAGAGAAGGTATCTGATAATAAGTCTTGACCTGCACCGTATAATTTTAATTCTCTTGCAATATCAGTTGCTTGGATAAATGCATCATATGCAGTTTTGTGAACTTCTTCGTTTAATTCACCGTTTCTGTGAGTCATGATTAAATCAATATCATCCCCACAACGAGTAATATAATAATCTTCAAGAATTCCAGTTTCTAAAGCACCGGCCAATACTTCATCACATTTTTCCATTAATGCAGGATGAGAAACACAGTGACCAGAAACACTTCCAATATCCGCTTTGATTACACTAACAGTAGTTTTCATATTAAAACACCTCAGTAAATAAAATATTAAAATAAAAGTATAAAAATACCATTTATTTTATATCAACTATTATTTAGTTTTAATCCATAATATAAGAACAATAATTAACTATTATAGCAATTAACTATTAAAAAATAATTATTCATTAATAACTAATCGTTATAATAATTAATTACAATTAATAGTTAATATAAAATAATTAAATTATTAATCAAACTAAATAAATTTAAATAGAAATTAAATAAGGCTATTAAATTAATTTAATAATCAAATAATTGAATAATTGAATAATTAAAAAATTGAATAATTAAAAAATTAAATAATTAAAAAATTGAATAATTAAAAAAAATTAATTTTAATAACTTAAAACTTATTTAATTAATATTTAACATACATTAATATTTTTAGTTAATATGATATATAATAATTATGTT
>NZ_CALCYR010000231.1 GCF_937906425.1 uncultured Methanobrevibacter sp.
TTAATTTTAATTTTAATTTTAATTTTAATTTTAATTTTAATTTTAATTTTAATTTAATCCTTGTTTTTGCTAAGCCTATCTTCAACACTTTTTATTTTAGCTTCTAGGCTTCTATTTTTCTTGTCTCTACGTTCATCTATTTTTAAAACAGCATAAACTCTTTGAGATCCCATTTCAAAGATTGCTTCTTGGGCTTCAAAACATACTTCATAGAGTTTTTTTAAGTCATCTGTTTCTATTTGAGTTCCCATAGCAGTTATTTGATAATTTAAACCTGATTTGTCTATTATTTCTACTGCCTTTGCAACATAATCTCCTATATTTGTTCCTTCAATGCCAAGGGGCATTATACAAAAATCCGCTGTTATCATAGTTATATTTTTTATACTTGATTTAATATAAAATTAATAGAATAGAAAAAAATATTTTTAGAATATCTAAGATTATTAGAATAGAAAAAATTATTTTTTATATCTGAAATATTAGAATAGAGAAAATTATTTTTAGAAATCTAATATTTATGAAATAGAAAAATATTGATTTTTATATTTTTTTTGTTTATTTTTTATTTTTTATTTTAATTTATTTGTTTATTAATTATTAATTAATTTTAAAGTGATTTTATGGCAATTCAGAAAGAGGAATTTAATAGAAAGATATTTTCAAGGATTAATAATTTAATAGATGATTATAATCTTATTAATGAAGGTGAAAAAATAGCTATTGCTCTTTCTGGTGGAAAAGACAGTGTCTTAACACTTCATGCACTTAAGAATTATTGGGAAAATGCTGATTTTGATTTTGAATTGGTTGCTATTTCCGTTGATGAGGGAATTGAAGGATATCGTCAGCATGGAATTGACTCTGCAGTCAACAATGCTAAATTATGTGATGTGCCACTTATTCAAAAGTCCTTTTTAGAGGAGGAATCCTTTGCATTGGATGATATTTATTCCTATTTTAAAAGTGCCTGTATTCCCTGCGGTGTCTTTAGACGTAATATTTTAAATAAGACTGCCTATGAAATTGGTGCTGATAAAATAGCAACTGGACATAATCTTGATGATGAGATACAATCATTTTTAATGAGTTTTTCCAGAGGAGAAACTGTTAAATTCTCTAAATTTGGTCCTGAACTTAATCAGATTCACGAAAAGCTGGTTCCTAGAATTAAGCCATTGTGGAACACTCCTGAAAAAGAGGTTGGTACATGGGCTATTTTAAATGAAATTGACATTCATTTGGCAGAGTGTCCTTATTCTAATTTGTCCCTTAGGGCAAAAATCAAGGAATTCTTGAATAATACTGAATCCAAACATCCTGGAACAAAGGAAAATGTAATGAACTCTTTTATGCAAATATTGGATGTAAAAAATGTTAGAACAACTTTAAATGAATGTGAAAGATGTGGAGAACCTACATCTGGAAGAGTATGTAAGGCTTGTGAGATTAAAGATATCGTAAATGAGAATCTTTAAGGTTTTAAATAAGGCAATTTTGTTTAAATTTTAAATTCTGAATAGGGGTTTAAATAAGTTAAAATAAGTTAAAATAAGTTAAAATAAGTTAAAATAAGTTAAAATAAGTTAAGTTAAATCAGTTTTATTAAGTTAAAATAAGCTTAAATTTATTTAAATTTTAAATTTTATTTTTAAAAAAAGAAAAAAGAAATTAAATTAATAAAATTATTAAAATTAATAAAATTAATTAATTTCTAATTATGGCAAATGCCATGTATGCTATGAATAAAAGAACTAATACAAGTCCTTCTTTTTTATCCACTTCACTCTTGGTATAGGTAAACCATGCACCTATGATTGTTACAAGTGTCATTAGGAATATGTCAAATACCATGTCTGGAGCTATTGGCATAGGTGTAATTGCACTGCTTATTCCTAAAATGAATAATATGTTAAAAATACAAGATCCAAGTACATTACCTACTACAATACCATTGTTATTCTTTTTAAGAGCTGTAATTGAAGTTACAAGTTCTGGCAAGGATGTACCTAATGCAACTATTGTAAGTCCAATCAATGTATCGCTCATTCCAAAGGTGCCTGCAATGAAACTTGCACTGTCCACTACCAAATCAGATCCGATTATGATTGCAACCATACCGATTATTATGTAAATGATTGCTTTTGGAATGCTAAGGCTTGCAATGACTTCTTCACTCATAGCTTCCTTATCCTCTTTTGCTTTTATAACAAGATAATAGACATAAGCTATGATGATTATTAGGAAAAATATTCCGCATATTTGACTTATTTCTCCAAATAGGTATGCTATTATTAATAAGAATATTGTGGATATGACTAAAAATGGAAAATCTCTTTTGATTAAAACCTTGTCAACGGTTAAGGTTCCAAGAAGTGCGGAAACACCTATTACTCCTAGAATATTGAAGATATTACTTCCTACAACATTACCTAATGAGATTGCATTGCTTCCTGCAAGGGATGCTGTAATTGAAACTGCAGCTTCTGGTGCGCTTGTACCGAATGCTACAATGGTAAGCCCTACAATGATTGAAGGAATCTTATAGTTGTATGCAACATTACTTGCACCATCCACAAAGACATCAGCTCCCTTAATCAAGAGAACAAATCCTATAATGAGCAATATGATATTAATTAGTAATTCCATTATCTCACCTTGATTTTATTTCTAGGGTTATTTATTATTTGTTAGATTTTCCCCCAGAAATTTATTCATTTTAATTTTCATTCATCTGTTTTGTCTTCGGATGATTTTTTCTTATTTTTAATTTTTTATTCATCT
>NZ_CALCYR010000232.1 GCF_937906425.1 uncultured Methanobrevibacter sp.
AGGCTTTTATCCCCATTTTATTCAATCACACAAAAAAAGTGATTGAACCAAAATTTTTTATTATAACTGGTACGACAGAAATTCCTGCTTTTTGACTAGACAAATATCTGCTATTCCCATCCAAAATCAAAAAATCTTTAGTTACAATAATAGGTTGCGATTTATCAAAACCATGCTCTTTCATATCCTGAGCAATGCGTTCTACCTTTTCAGGCTCCTGAGCAAATAATTCCTTGAAATCTTTATCAAACTTAAGTTTTGAGATTTCAACCATCTGTATTCTTTCAGAATCAAACTTGTTCTGAATATTCTGTTTAGCAGCTTCGAAGGAAGTGCTAAGTTTCTTAGTAAAAAAAATCATTAATATGCCTCTTAACTTGTTATAAGAGTTATCCACAATTTTAGTCCGTTTTCTTCTACTACTATTTTTAAATACTTATTGTTAATATTGGGTAAAGTTTTTTAACCTGTTTCTTTTAAAAAACTTTACCTGTTGTGGAAGAAATTTTTACCTGTTGTTTACTTAATGTGGAAAACTACTGGTAAAGAATTTTGACCTGTTGTGGATAACTTAAACTACTTAGTTGTACTAAGCATTTTTTTCTGTTCCTCTGTATCTAATCTGGAAAAAGTTGTCCAATATTCACAATAATGTCTTTTTTGATTTAACCGTGTGTATTGAATTTCTTTTTTGCAGATTAACTTCTGTGTCAATAAATAATTAAGTGCTTTCAAAACCGTTGGTTTAGATTTTCCTGTCCAAAAGGCTAAGTATCTAAGACTTCCTCTAAATACACTTTCTCCATCTTTAGAAAAAGAATGAATTGTTGCATATATTAAAAGATTATCACCTTGTAACTGATATAATCGAACCATCCAGTCTTGAATCGTTATACTTCCTCCATACTTTGGCGCACCAGACGGTTTTTTAATCATCTTTCCAGATCTAACTCCTGACGAACTGCATGTTTTGCATTTTTATTGCAATTCCTTCGTTCTGTTGTAGTAATAGAATAGGCAGTAACACGTCCGTCGTGATAATGGCAGGTTATAACAATTTCGCCGTAATAGATGCCTTTTCGTTCAATATCATTTTTTATTTCATTGAAGATCTGGTCATTCATTGTGCGCCTCCTTCTCTGTGAGAAAGAATAAAGTCCATAACGTCAGTTCTTAGGAAGAAAGTATGTCGACCTATTTTCACCCTGGGTATAGAAGCGTAAGTATCCATAGCATCAATACTAGACACCCCACAATGAAGTAATTCAGCTAATTCATTTCGAGAAAGAAGCAAATCTTTATTGATTTGTATTGTATTTTTTGATTTTGAAGAAACCATCAAAGTCTCCTTATGAGTTGTTTGTCTCATAGGTGTTTGAGACAAACAACAAAATTGAATAAGGCTCAACGAGCCATAATCAAACGTTTGATGGCTATAAGATAAAGCTAATTAGCTTTAAATGAATCTGGGGAACTAAAACAATATTTCCAGTTCTCCAGTCTTTTTTAGGTGTTATTCTTTATTTATTCAAAAAGATTTAAAAATTTTTGAAATTTTATACCTTCTGGAGAATAATATTCTCTTGTTTTTAAATCCATTTTAAAGTCATTTTTCAAAAAATCGGATTTTTTACTTTTACTAATTTCAAAAACTATTACATGCTTTATTAATTGCCAGTCAAATTTTTCATTTCTGTACTTTTCATTTCTTTTTATCTTTAAATACTGGATCATAAAATGATTGTATTTAGAGTTTATAAAATTATTCTCATCAATAATTGATTTATTTATACAGATGTCTAAAAAATCCTCAGGAACAGAAAACATATTTTTAAACTTTTCGTATGTTTCTTCAAAGGTATCATTTTTATACGGATCATTAGATACTTTAAGAATATTTTCTAATTCTTCAAATTCTTTTTGAAGTTCAATTAAACAAAGCTCTGTATTAATTCTGTAAATATTCAGACAGAACAACTTTGATTTCCCACGAAAAGTTCTATATAAACTAAATGCAATAAAGACTTCTAATAAATTCAAAACAGTCAAATACAAAATATTATGAAAAATTATAGATATAGATGCCATATAAAAAAAAGAGAATAATCCTAAAACCCAAGCCCAATAAGTTTTCATAACAGCAGTTAAATCTTTTAAATTTACGTATTTAGAAAACTTTGAAAATATTAGCCTTTTACATTTAAAATTAGTCGTAAGGGGCTTATCGACTTCAATAGATTCAATTAAATCCTTAAAAAAGGGCTGATTGTGCAGTAATCTACTTTGCTTTTTTACTTTTATAGATTCTGGCAACACATGATTAAGTAAAAACTCCTCATAAACTGAGAAATCTTGAACTTCCAATGAAGCTATATTTTCCTCTAATTTTTTAGTATTTTGACATTTTAGTTTGACCATTAATAATAAAAGTACATACTTATTAATATGCTCTGTTTTTTTATCTTGATTAATAAAATTATTTTTCCATTTAAATTCTTTCATAATTTCCTCCATATCCAGATTTTATTATAAAATTCCTTATCTGTAATTAAACTACAAATTTACAATTCCTAGACTGCGCAAATTTGCGAACCTCAAGTTTTTAAAAGTCTATAAATTAGAAACTGTTTTCAAACAGATTTAAAAGAATTGAAGACAGTCTCTAATTTATTAGTTTATTGTTTAAGCAATTCCAAATCTTTGACTGATTTTCTGAACATCTTCTTCAGAGAGATTAAGTTCTCCAAGTTCTAATTTTGCAATTCGTTTGTCTTTAAGAATCTGACTTTTCTTTCTTCCTTTTTCCAATTCCGAAATGACAAACAAAACCCCTAGTTTAAAAGAGTCAGAGTTAATTCCCTTGCCTGTCTGATTTTCTTTGACAGAAGCCTCAGAAAAAGATTCTGAAACTGTTTTCTTTTCACTTGCCTTTATTAACTCATACGCTTTATTCAAACTGATTGAATTGCTTGTAATTTTTGAAAGAATTTCCGGACTAGCCTTTTTTGCAATCTCTCTCATCTTCGAAACTTGACGAGCGGACTTATTCAATTGTCGACCAATGGCTTCATCACTTTTTCCTGTAGCATTAGGATCAGAACGTCTAAACTCATCAAGCTTGATAAATGCATCAAAATATTGGTTCAATCACTTTTTTTGTGTGATTGAATAAAATGGGGATAAAAGCCT
>NZ_CALCYR010000233.1 GCF_937906425.1 uncultured Methanobrevibacter sp.
ATTCTTTTTTTATTTTTTCTTTAAACTTTTTTAAATTATTTATTCTATTTTAAAACATTTTTATTATTTTTTTCTTTTCTCTAAAATCATATTTTTAGTTAAATTTAAAAAAGTATTTATATTCGAATTATATAAATTATAATGATTGTTATATTTTTATAATATTGTTATATTTTTCTAATAAAATTATTTTTTAGTTAACCTAAACTTTATATAGTACAAATAACTAATTTAAATATAGGAAAAATATAACTATAGTTATATTTTTGAAAATCGAAATTTTAATTATTATTATAAGTTTTAATAATAGTATTTTTTGGAGGAATTTTAATGATTTATATGGATAATTCTGCTACTTCTCCAGTAAAAGAAGAAGTATTTAATGCAATGATCCCTTTTTTAAAAGAAGAATTTGGGAATCCATCCACCTTTTATAAATTAGGTAGGGATGCTAAAAAAGCTCTCGAGGAAGCTCGTGAAAATGTTGCAAAATTAATTAATGCACAGGCTAAGGAAATTACATTTACAAGTGGCGGAACTGAATCTGACAATATGGCAATCAAAGGTATTGCCTACAAATTGGAAGATAAGGGAAAACACATTATAACTACAGAAATTGAACATCCTGCAGTGCTTAGAACCTGCGAATACCTTGAAACCAAAGGTTTTGAAGTTACCTACCTTCCTGTAAAGGAAAATGGTATTATTGACATTGATGTTTTAAAGGATGCAATTAGGGATGATACAATACTCATTTCAGTTATGCATGCAAACAATGAAATCGGTACCATTCAACCTATTGAAGAGGTAGGAAAAATAGCTAAGGAAAATGGAATTAAATTCCATGTTGATGCAGTTCAATCTGTTGGTAAAATCCCTGTTGATGTAGAGGCAGCAAACATTGATTTATTATCCATTTCCTCTCATAAGATTTATGGGCCTAAAGGTGTAGGGGCATTGTTTATCAGAAGAGGTGTAAGACTTGAAACCTTGATTCATGGTGGAGGCCAGGAAAGAAATCTCAGGTCAGGTACTGAAAACATGCCTGGAATTGTAGGTTTCGGTAAGGCTGCTGAACTTGCTTATGAAAACCTTGATGAAAACATTGCTAAACTTTCTGAAATAAGGGATGCCCTTATTGAAAAGGTCTTGGACAGAGTTCCTGAAGCTTACTTAAACGGTGATAGGGAAAACAGACTTCCAAACAATGCAAGTTTCAGATTTGCTGCAATTGAAGGTGAAGGTTTAATCTTAAGACTTGATGCAAAAGGAATCAATGGAGCTACAGGTTCTGCTTGTTCCTCTAAAAACTTAAAGGCTTCCTATGTATTAAGTGCTTTAGGTTTGGAAGATGCTGAAATCCACGGTTCATTAAGATTAAGTTTAGGAACTGAAAATACCCTTGAAGATGTTGATCTTGTTGTGGATGCAATTGATGAAGTTGTTGCTAATTTAAGATTAATGTCTCCTTTATGGGATAATGAAGCAAATGAATCTTTAGAATTAGATGAATCCCTATTTACTGATGTGGATCATTAAATTTGATTCATATTAATGATTTTTATTATCAATAAGTATAGGATTTTATTCAATTAATTATTAAGTTTTATTTAGGTGATACTATGTACAGTGAAAAAGTTATGGATCATTTTTCCAATCCAAGAAATTCCGGTGAAATAGAAAACGCAAGTGGAGAAGGAACTGTTGGAAACCCTACTTGTGGAGATTTAATGACTATTTATATTGATGTCGATGAAAACGATGTAATTCAAGATATTAAATTTAAAACATTTGGTTGTGGAGCTGCAATTGCTACCAGTAGTATGATTACTGAAATTGCAAAGGGAATGACTGTAGATGAAGCTTTAGAAATTAGCAGAAATGATGTAGCTGACGCTTTGGATGGTCTTCCACCTGTTAAAATGCACTGTTCCAACTTGGCAGCAGACGCTTTAACAGAAGCAATCAATGATTACAAGGCTAAAAAAGAAGCGAAAGCTTAAAATTTCCTCTTCTTTTTTTTCAAAGTTTATTCTCTAAAATTTTTCAAATCTCTATTTTATAATTTAATTTTTATTTTTTAATTTTTCAATTTCTATAA
>NZ_CALCYR010000234.1 GCF_937906425.1 uncultured Methanobrevibacter sp.
TTGTTGATTTCGGCAACCTTGGATGACGCCGCCTTCATAGATTTTGCCGCACTTTTGTCTGTGACACTAACCCGGATGGTAATTGCGGTTCTGTCCTTTGGTGCAGATGTCAAACATTCGCCGTTCACACTTATTGTCCGGGGTTCGGCCATGCGGTTTATTGCACTCCATCCCAATACTAAAACGCACAGCGCACACGCGATTATTCCGATGGTTTTGTTATTCATTTACTCTCTCCCTTGGTTTTATTATTTTTTTGTTCCGTTTTTTTTATCCGAGTTTTTTCATTATATTTTTTTTATTTTATTTTTTTCATTAATTTTTCAATTTTTATTAAAAAATTCAAAAAATACTAACCTATATATAATGTAAAAAATAAATAATTAATAAATGCTATTTTTATAAGTATTTAGATTATTTAATTTTTATAAATTATTTGTCATTCAGTTTTGATAGTATGATTGAATGGGTTATTAAGATTGGTGGAAGTTTATTCCCAAATGAAGCTATTGAATTAGCAAAAAAGTTAAAAGGCCAAAAATGTTTAGTTATTGTTGGCGGCGGGGAATTTGCCAATCTCATTCGAAAATATGATGGAGAAATAGGATTTTCCCAGGATATTACTCATGAAACAGCTATAGATTCAATGGACATATTGGCTAAATTGCTGAATGATAAATTAGCATTTACAGAAATTAGTTATACTATTGATCAAGCAGAAAGTATAGCTGATTCCAATAAGATACCAATTATGATTTGTTCGAAGATATTGGCTGAGAATGAACCATTTAAGCATTCTTGGGATGTTACATCTGATTCAATTGCAGCTTATATTGCAAGCCTCTTGAATGCAAAACTTTTAATAGCAACAAATGTAAATGGTATATATACTAAAGATCCATCATTAAGTGGAGCAGAATTGATTAATGACATTGGTGTAAATGAACTACTGACTTTTGACGAATCATCAATAGATTTAATGTTGCCCACCCTTTTGATTGAGTATGGATTGGATTGTTATGTTGTAAATGGAAAAAATCCTCAATGGGTTCTATCCATAATGAATGATGATTTGGACAATCCATTTGATTGCACATTTATTCACAAATAACAATCAAGAATCTTTTTTAGAGGTAAAATATATTAAATTTATATTTATTTAATTTTAGATTTAATTGTAAATTTTAAATTAAAATTAAAATATTTGAAATATATTCGGTGATATATATGGAAAAAGTAAACTGTCAATCTTGTAAACAAGAAATACCATTAATTGAACCTTATGTTCAATTCAACTGTCCAGAATGTGGTAAACCTATCGCAAGATGTGAAAGTTGCCGTACTTTCGGCCACTCTTACAAATGCGAATGCGGATTTGAAGGACCATAAGTTTAATGGATTTTTTGTAAAAAGCAATCTTAATTTAAATTAGTTTTAACTTTTAAAAACGATTTAAGGGTTATGAAAACTAATTTTAAATTAATTTTTATTAAATTTATTAGAAATTATAAAATTTTCGGAGGAATGGTTATGGGAGAAGTTGTAAACACTTTAAAAGTAATGCCTGAAAGTCCTGAAGTAGATTTAGAAGCTTTAAAAGCAGCAATCACTGATGTAATTCCTGAAGATGCAGAATTACACGAAATTCAAGAAGAACCTGTTGCTTTTGGTTTAGTAGCTTTAAATGTTATTTTCATCGTAGAAGACGGTGAAGGTGGAACTGGACCTACTGAAGAAGCAATCATTGCACTTGAAGATGTTGCTAGTGCAGAAATCACTGATTCTAGAAGATTAATGTAAGTGTATTCTTTGAATCACTTATTTTTCTTATTTTTTTATTTTTTTTATTCAATTTTTATTTATCTATTTTTTTACTATTTTTTACTATTTTTTACTATTTTTATTTAATTTATTTTAGTTTAATCTATTTTTAGCTATCTAATTTAAATTTAAACTACTTTATAAATTTTAATTCAGTTTTTTAATGTTTTTTAGATTAAATTTTACCATTTAGATTAAATTTTTCAATATTTTTTTAAATTTACAAAAAAATTAAATTTTACAATTTAGATTAAATTTTTCAATATTTTTTTAAATTTACAAAAAAATTAAATTTTATCATTTAAATTAAATTTTACATTTTCCTTTTGTTTTTACTATTTTTTTAAAAATTCCTATTTTAAATCAATATTTTTGATTTAATTTAATTTTACACTTTTTTTATAATATTTACTTACCATATTAGGATTTATTTTATATATAAACAAATCTAATCTATTTATTGTATTGGAACTGCATTATGTGAAGATACAATTAATAAAAATTTAAATCTTTGAATTTTTTTAATAATTAGGTTATTTGAGTGGATTTTCTTTAGGTAATTTATTACTAAAGTTCATCGATTTATTTTTTTTATTGGCAGGTGGATCATGATTGATTTGGTAATTGCATGCTTTATAGGGATAGCTATTGGAACATGCACTGGTATGGTGCCGGGGATACATGTTAACACGGCTGGAGCCATTATGTTTGCTTCTTCTGCTTTTTTATTAAGTTTCCTTTCTCCAGAATTCCTTTGTGTTGTTATGGTGGCTATGTCAATAGCTCATGCACTTATTGAATTTGTTCCTTCCATGTTGCTTGGTGTTCCAGAGGAAGGTACTGCAAGTTCTGTTCTTCCAGGTCATAGGATGGTTTTAGAAGGTAGATCAAAGGAAGCAATTAGAATAGTTTCTGTAGGAGGTTTTGGAGCAATTGTTGTCGTGATTTTGATGTTGCCCATTTTTGCTGTAGCATTGCCCTTTTTACAAAACATTTCCAAACCTTACACTTGGATGATTTTATCCGTTGCTTCTGTGTTGATGATTTATAAGTTGAGCAATGGCAGACTTGCATTTTTTTGGTCAATGCTTCTATTTATTTTGTCTGGGATATTAGGTTGGGTCATGCTTCAAACTCCTATATCTTCCGGAATTTCTTTAATGTGTACGTTTAGCGGTCTTTTTGGAATAAGTACAATTTTATTCAGTTTAAATGACAGTTCTTCCATCCCACATCAAAATAAATTTTATGACTTTGAAATAGATATGGATACAATAAAAAGTATTTTCGCTGGAGGGACTGCTGGAGCAATTTTAGGTTTTTTACCGGGTTTTGGACCTGCTCAGGGAAGCATTATTGCTCAAGGTGCCTGTGGGACAAGCGATGATGGGGATGACACTAAGAATTTCCTTCTTGCAAATAGTGGTTTGAATACTTCAGATACCTTATTTTCATTAATTGCTATTTATCTGATAGGAAATCCCCGAAGCGGAATTGCTGTGTATATGTCCTATTTGATTTCGGAATTTACAATAGCGCACTTGATGATTTTCACATTCTCTTCATTAATCGCAGTTTCAATATCCTTGATGATTTGTTTAAAGCTAGGTGATAGTTTTTCAAATCTCATGCAGGGAGTGGATTATAAAAAACTTTCAATAGGAGTTATTCTCTTAATGATTGTGATTTTGTATGTTTTTGCATTTCTTTATGAAGCTCCCGTACTTTATTTAACTCTTGGTCTAATTACATCAACCGCTATGGGTTTGTTACCTCATTATTTGGGAGTAAGTAAATCCCATTTAATGGGGGTTTTAATTCTTCCAGCTATTATAATCTACATGCAGATGTTTATTTAAACGATTTTTGTTGTTTTAGTAGTTTTTATAAGTTTTATTAGAAGTTTATTGTTGGTTTTATTAGTTTTATTAGTAATTTAATAGTCTTTATTGGCTTTTTATTAAGTGTTTATAGTTTTATTAGTTTATTATCTTGGTTTGATTTTTATTCTTAATTTTTGGTGATATTATGAAGGGCAATAAAAAATATGAAGTGGCTAAATTTAATTTTACAGAGGATGAAAAAGAGGTCTTGGAAGAATTGAGAGAAAGCCTAATCGATTTGGCCGTTTCTCAAAACATGTCCTCATTTAATGAAGATCTGATTTTAAATGATATTCGTATTTTTTTGGATAATCGATTGTTTTCCAATCCTAATTATGCTCCGGGAAATTCTGTGTTTAATCGGAATCTTCCTTATCATATTAATCCTACAGAATCCGATAATGAATGGAGGGACATTCAATTAAGGGATAAATACAAGAGCCAATTGGCTAAAAACATGCTTCAGGAATTAATTGGATTTGGGGAAATAAGCAATTTAATTGAAGATGATGATTTGGAGGAGATAATGGTTATAGGAGTTAATAAGCCAGTATTTGTTTATCATAGGGAATATGGTATGATGGAAACAGATTTGGTATTTAGGCAGGATTCGGAAATTCTAAACATCATTGATTCAATAGCCCGTAAGTCCAACAGAAGAATAGATCAGCAGTCTCCAATATTGGACACTCGATTGGATGACGGTTCACGTGTAAATGCAACCATTCCTCCACTTTCAGCAGATGGCCCTACAATTACAATACGAAAATTTAAAAAGAATCCATTGACTATAGTTGACCTTATTAAGTATAATACCTTAAATACTGAAATTGCTTCATTTTTATGGCTTTCAGTTGATGGTTTAGGGGTAAAACCTGCAAATATAATCGTTTCAGGTGGAACAAGCTCTGGAAAGACCACATTGTTAAATGCATTATCAATATTCATAAATCCTAAGGAAAGGATTATCAGTATTGAGGATACATTGGAGCTTCAAATTCCCCATAAGCATATCCTAAGAATGGAGGCAAGGACAGTCAATATTGAAAACCAGGGAGAAATAACAATTGAGGATTTGGTAAAGAATTCCCTAAGGCAAAGGCCGGATAGAATTATTGTAGGTGAGGTTCGTGGTAGAGAGGCAATTACCTTATTCACTGCACTTAATACAGGCCATTCAGGATTTGGCACACTTCATGCAAATAATTCAAGAGAAACTATTACAAGATTAACAAATGCTCCGATGTCCGTTCCTAAAATAATGATCAGTTCAATTGATTTCATCATTATGGAAAAAAGAATTTATAGATCCGATGGAATTTCATATAGGAGAATCACTGAAATTGCTGAAGTTGTTGGGATTGAGGAAGGCACCATTCAATTAAGCAAACTATTTCAGTGGGACAGTGAAAATGATGAATTTAAAAATTTGACCATTTTAAGTAAGACCCTTGAGGAAATGGCTAATTTAAAGGGTGTTAGTATGGCTTACATTAATGAGGAATGGGAAAAAAGAAAAATGATTTTAAATTATTTGGTCAGAAACAATATTTCTTCACAGGAGGAAATATCCAAAATCCTTGAAGATTATTATAATAATTCTGATTTTGTCTTGGATAGGATTTCTTGATTGAATTGCTTAATTTTAAAATTTATTTAATGTTTTTTTTGTTTGATTGGGTTTATTTTTTAATTTTATTCTAATAGTATTTTTATTTTAAAATGGAGGTTTATGCTTGTCCGATTTTTTTCTAGCTTTCACTAATTACATTTTTAAGATTTTTTCATTTTTCATTGACTTCTTCATTGGATTGTTGGAAAAGTTTGATTTTAATCAAACTAATGGTGATAGTTTAGATGATAAGTATGAATATGATGATAAGGAAAGATGGTTTTCTAAAAATAATGGTGAAAAAAACTTATTTTCTAAAAATGATAATGAAAAAAGTTTATTTTCTAAAAATGATGGTTTAAATAAAGATAAAATTATAACTAAAAATAACTCTAAAAATAATTCTAAAATTAATTCTAAAATTAATTCTAAAAATGGAATTGAAAATAATAATATAAATAAAAATAAAAAGTCAAATAATTCAAGTTTATTGTCTAATTTTAATTTTAATCAAGTTTTCAAAAGCGAAAGTTTTTTTGAGGATTTGGAAAAAAGGTATTATGATTCTGAAATTTTTAATGTCTCTCCAATCAATTCTCCTCTTCACTTTCAATCTCAAAGCCCTGAATCTAATGGGGATAAGAGCAATTTCTTAAGTGGCCATAAATTTAATTTTATTCCAAAAGTCCTTGCTCTTTTGTCCAAAAGGGGAATTGTGGATTTAAATTCCTTTAATTCAATACTTCGATTAATATTGGTTTTGGCTATTGGGTTTCTTTTCATTGATTTTTTAATAATTGCATTCATTTCCTTTGAATTGGGAATTGCAGCATTAGTTTCATTTTTCATGATTTTAGTATTCATTTTCTATTATCCTCACATTAAAAAGGAAAACAAATATTCATCTATTTCTAAGGAACTTCCATATGCCTTAAGACATTTGTCAACAGAATTGAGGGCAGGTAAAAGTTTATTTGATTCTCTCGATTCAGTTGCCACCTCTGATTATGGAGTATTGTCTGAAGAGTTTTCAAGGGTTCTGGAAGAGATCAAATATGGTGAAAGCACAGAAAATGCCTTTTTAAATCTTGAAAAAAGGGTTGGTTCAAATGCATTATCAAGGGTGATTCGGGAAATTCTGGCAAGTTTAAGGGTCGGATCTAACTTGTCAAATTCATTGAACATAATTGCTGAAGATGTTAATTTTGATATTCGAATGAAATTAAAGGAATATAGTGAAAAATTAAATGCATTCATTATGATTTATACCTTTTTAGCTATTTTGGCACCTGTTATAGTTTTGACAATGCTGCTTGCTGCATCTGTTGTAATCGGTGATTTGGTTCCTGGCGATTTGGTTTTAATACTGTATGGATTGTTTTTCCCTATGATTATCATATTTTTAGCATTTATGATAAAAAAATTAGAGCCTAAAATTTAATCTCTTAATTGTAAAAAAACTGATTATTAAGTCTGACCTATTCATTTTGTAAAAAAAGTTAATTAAAAAGCCAGTCTCTTCATTTTGTAAAAAAAGTTAAGGTTTTAGATTTATTTCCGCATTTAAAAAGTTCTTGCTTGAAATTTTGATTTTATTGTTTTTTTTAAAAAAATTAGTTATTAATTGAAAATGCTATTTTAAACATTTTATCGTTTAAATTTGCATAAAATAAATAAGAACAATGATTTAGGGTGACACATTGTTCTTATTGTTTAAAGAGCAATTATTTTTTTTATTTGAGCGATGAATTTCTCCTTAAACAATTTTTATTTTATATATTATCATATAAAAAGTTTATTACTTTTTTTTAAAAAAGTATTATTTATAATGTCTATTTTCAAATTTTAGTATTATTCTTAAATTTGATAGATTCAACAATACTTAATTCAGCAATAAACTTAGATAATACTTATTGCATGAGGAATCTTATTTTTAATAATATTGTGTATTTTTGGAATTGTTGTAGTTATAATTGATTCTTTTGCAATCTGGCCACTGGTTTTATCATTCTCATGTCCTTTGATGATTGTGGCATTCAATTCCTCCTGTAAATTATTTACACTAACGTTTTCAACCCATGGGTTGCTGTCAGTTATGATAATTTCATCAATTCCTCTTTTGTCTAATTCTTTAGCTACAAGCCATGAAACGAATCTGCCACCATGCAATGAAACGGAATTTCCTTTTACGGAATCTGCAATTTCATTTAATGTGATTGGCAAGTTCATTTCCTTATACATTTTGGAATTTTGAATGGTTGCCCAATGGGCATCTCCAATAGCGAAAGATCCTATTGTTTTTGGATAAATGTTTTCAGGTCCTGCAAGTTTTACTGCATGAGTTAATGCTAACAGCTCTTCTCTTTGCACAGGAACTCTTGTTGGTCCTGTTGGGATTTCCTCATTCATGATTTTTAGAATCCTTGGAAGGCCGAATTTTCCTCTTCTGGCAGTGCCAGGTTCAAAACCACACATATATCCATGGTGATTTTTAGGGAAACCTGTTATGATTACATTAAGTCCTGATCTAAGGCCTGCTCTACATTCGCTTTCGTAAGCTCCATTTGTTGCAACTACTTTTCCAGGGCATAGGACTCTGCTCATTGCTATTGTTTTTGCAAAACTTTCATTTGTGTTTTCGCATCTGTTAAATGGTCCGCCTTCTATAACAAAAACATCTACTCCCATTTCAATGGCTTTTTTAAATCCGGTTATGAGTTCATCATATCCGTCACCAACAAACATTATCGCTTCAAGGCCTTTTCCATATTTTTTAGCTAAGTTCGCTAAATCCTCTGCTTCTTCAAGAGGTGCTGCATGCCCGTCTCCACATTGTTCGCTTGTTAGGTTGATAGCGACGGATGAAGATAACTGCACCCAAGTTTCCTTATCTGCCTCTTCCCCTTTCTCTTTGTCTGTTAATCTTTCATGAATCCTTCCTCTTGGACATTCTGTAAAGCTCGGTCCATTATTATAGCAGTCCCCTCCACAGCCTACAATCTGTTTAGGAAATCTCATGGCACCATATTTCCCAAAGTGGTCAAGGTCTAATGGAACGTCTGTAAGATTGTAAACTTCTTCCATTATTTCCACGCCTCTTTGACCATATTTTTCAGCTATGTCTGAAAACGCATAAGCGCAAATGTGTATAGGCGCTCCAATCATATTTGCAAGTTGGCAATTTCCAAATAAATCTATTTTCTCTAAATCGGAAGCGCATGTCCCTACAACTATTTCAGTTAAGTCACATCCTATGGGGAATTTTTTAAATCGTGTACCTAATTTCATAGTGTCTTCCAGACTTAATTCAGATATTGCATCCACTACTGATTCAACATCTTTTTTAGCTTTTGCCAGTTCAAGGGCACTATCGTCATTATTGATAGATTCTTTTATAAGTTCGTACATTTTTTACCTCTTTTTTGCTATTCTCCATTCTTATAAAATTAATTCTCTCCCTATATTAACTAAATTCTTATTTCCATTTATGAGTTGGAGGTATATCTTTCTTTTTATCTCAGGATTTTCAGATAATTTTTATAATTTTTTTTGTCTGTTGAAAACCTATTTTAAGAATTTAATTTATTTATTTTAATCCCTTATTTTAGAAAATTTTTATAAAAATTTTTAGGATTTCAACAAAGAATTTTTTTTAATTTTTATATACCAATGATTAAATATATAAACCATTAAATAAATAAATTTTGTTATACCTAAATACTCTTATTAATACATAAATCGATTAAAGAATTTATGTAAAAGTATATATGTTTATTACAATATATATAATAATACTACTTTGTTAAAAAGTATTACTAAATATTCTAAAAATGGGTTTTATTATTACTTCTTTCGAGTATCATATTATCTAATATAAATTCATTGTCTGAAGTAAATCACCTTTTTTATAATATATAAAATTAAAGTTAGAAAATTATCGATTTATGTGTTATAATCATTTAGGTATCTTGGGATAATACCTTAATTTAATTTATTTAAATGGTGTGGTATTAGTTTTATAATTCTTTAATGATATGTGAATTTAATTTTTATTCCTTTATATTGTAACGAATTCATTGAATCTAATCCTTTTAAATAAGATTATGGTTGTTGTTCTAAAATTAGAATTTTTATTCTAGTTTCTTGAATTTTTTTTTAACAGAGTAGTAAATTTAAGGAGATTTGAAAATGAAAGTAGCAATTTTAGGTGCTGGCTGTTACAGAACTCACGCAGCTAGTGGAATTACAAATTTTTCTAGAGCTTGTGAAGTTGCAGATTTAACTGGAAAAGAAAACATTTCAATGACTCACTCAACCATTGAAATGGGTGCTGAACTTTTAGAATTAGCTGGAGTAGACGAAGTTGTAGTATCTGACCCAGTATTTGATGGAGAATTTACTGTAGTGGATGACTTTGACTATGCAGAAGTAATAGCTGCACACAAAGCAGGCAACCCTGAAGATGTAATGCCAGCAATCAGAGCAAAAGTAGGAGAATTAGCTGAAACAATCCCTAAACCATCCAAAGGTGCAATTCACTTCACTCACCCTGAAGATTTAGGTATGAAAGTAACTAGTGACGACCGTGAAGCAGTAGCTGATGCAGATTGGATCATGACCTGGTTACCAGAAGGAGGTATGCAACCTGCTATTATCGAAAAATTCGCAGATGTAATTAAAGATGGTGCAATTGTAACCCACGCATGTACTATTCCTACTCCTGGATTAAACAAAATCTTTGAAGATTTAGGAAAAGACGTAAATGTAGCTTCATACCACCCAGGTGCTGTACCTGAAATGAAAGGTCAAGTATACATTGCAGAAGGTTTCGCTGATCAAGCATCTATCGACACTTTATTCGAATTAGGTCAAAAAGCAAGAGGATCCGCATTCACCTTACCTGCAAACATGGTAGGTCCTGTATGTGATATGTGTTCCGCAGTAACTGCAATTACTTACGCAGGTCTTTTATCTTACAGAGACACCGTAACTCAAATTTTAGGTGCTCCTGCAGGATTTGCACAAAGTATGGCTAATGAAGCATTAACTAATGTAATTAAATTAATGCAAGATGAAGGTATCGACAAAATGGATGATGCTTTAAACCCTGGTGCATTATTAGGTACTGCTGACTCCATGAACTTTGGACCATTAGCTGAAATTGTACCTACTGTCTTAGAATCTTTAGGAAAAAGAGAATAAATTTTATAACTTTATAAGTTATAATTGTTGAAATTAGCTCATTGAACTAGTTTTAACAACCAAAAACTAAAGAAATTAAATTAAATATGCATTAATCTTGTGAATCTTTGCTTTAATGCTATTAATTTAATTCTTTAGTATATCACATTAAATAATAAGTTATTATCTAATAGAAAATTTCTAATGGCAAACAGCTGTTAGAAAATTTTATCTATGATCCCTATGGATAGAATATAATAACAAATTATCTAATAATTAATTATTTGTTTAATTTATTATATAATAATTATTTATTTTTTAGTTTTTTTTATTTTTTTTAAAACTATATTTTTTGGATTGTTTTAGGGGATTAGGTAGTTTCTTATTTTTTATATTTGCTTAGTGTAATCAGATTAATATTTTATTATTCGAAAATTTTTATGATTTTCGTATTTTGGTTAATGTAATCAGATTAATATTTTATATATTGCAAATTTGTTTGGAGATTTTTTAAAATATTAATCTAATTATTTTAATTTTAATTTTTAATTTTAATTTTTAATTTTAATTTTTAATTTTTTATAAAGAGTTAAGGTGTTAACTTGATAGAATCTATCTTGGAAAAAGCTAAAAATAGAGAAAAATTGAGTAAAAATGAATTAATTCAATTATTTGAAATAGATGATGAGGAGAATTTAAAGAAATTATGCAAAATCGCTTCAGATATTCGTAATGAGTCCTCTGATTTGATTAAATTAACATCCACTATTCATCTTACAAATAAATGTCAAGTTCAGCCAAGATGTAAATATTGTGGATTTGCTGCTAAAACTTCATCTGCAGGTTATTATGATTCATTTTATAAATCCGATGAGGAGATACGTTCAGCAGCTTATTGTGTAGAGAAATCAGGCATTCCTAGAATAAGCTGCTCTGGAGGACATGGTTATAAGGGCAAACAGGCTGTTAATGCTGCAAAGATTGTCAAGGGCGAAACCTCGCTTGAAATTTTGGTTAATGTGGGCGCTGACTTAACTCAGGAAGCCGTTGACGAGTTAAAGAAATATAATGCAGATACTGTTTGCTGTAATTTGGAGACAATTAATGAAGATGTGTTTAATTTTGTTAAGCCTGGTGAAAACTTATCTGACCGTATAAACATATGCCGAATGGTGTCTGATGCAGGCATAGGCTTATCTTCAGGATTATTGATAGGCATTGGAGAGTCTTATGCGGACAGGGTTGAGCATCTATTGTTTTTAGGAACTTTTGACAGTTTGGAAGAAATTCCTATAATGGGATTTAACCCTTATGCAGATACTCCTATGGAAAATCACCCTCCATGTTCAATTGAAGAGCAATTAAAGACAATTGCTATTACAAGGATTATGTATCCGAATATTAGAATTACCGTTCCTACACCTACAATCGGTCCGAAAAATGTGGAACTTCCTCTTCTTGCAGGAGCCAATAATTTGGCTACAGTTATTCCTGAGGATTATCCTTTGGTTGTAAAGGGAGTAGGATCTCCAAGTTACGGAAACTTGCATGAGGTTATTTCTGTTGTTGAAGACTTAGGACTTGAAGTTCAGCTTCATGCCTAATTATTTTTTCATTTTTTTATTATTTTTTCATTGTTTTTTACTAAATTCTTAGTTTTAATATATTTTAAATAGGGGATAATATGGCCTTTGAGGAAAGTATTAGAAAAGCTTCCATTCAATCTTACGAAGGAACCCGTAAGGGGGATACTGAAGAGGAGATTATTGAAATTCAGAACTTTATTCGCAATGCAAGGATTGTAGTTCCTAATAAAAACGGCATTAAAGTGGAAGTTATAAATGAGGTCCTTAAAAGATTTGACATTCCTCCTGCAGAATATTTGCATGTCAATACCAATTATGCAGATTTCAGTAGAACTCCTGCCATATCAAAGGCTATGATAGCTATTGACCAGTCTGATGCAGATTTGGTAATTGCAAGAGGACGTTTAGGAATTCCAGGATCTGGATCTTTTTTAGTTTTTATGGATAATAAATCCAGAATTTTAACTGCAGCTTCTTCTCCGTCTCATATTATTCATCATCAATCATTAGAAGAAACTGTTTATAAGGAAACTTTAGAAGCTTTAAAGAAAGTTGGATTTAAAGAAAATGAAGATAATTTGGATTAATTCGGATAATTTTAAAGAAATGGAGATATAGGTTAATTTGGATAATTTTAGAGGAAAATGGAGATATGGATTAATTTGGATAATTTTAGAGGAAAATGGGGATATAGGTTAATTTGGATAATTTTAGAGGAAAATGGAGATAATTTGGTTTAATCTAGATTAAATTTATATGCATATATAAAAATGAAAAAAGATAATAATTAAAATTGATTAATTTTTTATTAGCTAATTATTCGTTTGCATTTTTTTATTAGCTGTTTTTTATTTTTTTATTAGCTAATTATTCGTTTGCATTTTTTTATTAACTGTTTTTTATTTAGATAACTTTTATAATTAATTTATAATTAAAATTTAATTTTGATGATTCAAATGAATAAAAATGAAGTTGATACGGGGATAAGTTCAGAAGTTTTCACTATTAAATCAGATTTTAAATTGATGGACATTTTCAATTTGATCTTAAAAAAGAAAGCGGATGCTGTCTTAGATTTATTTAAGGATTTATTAAACGATGAAATAATCAATAAAGAAAGTTCAATTATAATTATAGGGACTTATTTTACAGGAATAGCTATTGCAAAGTATCTTTCAGCAAATGGCTTTAAGAATATTGCTGTCGTTGACATTTATCCCCATTTGGAAGGATTTATTGATTCTCCTTTAGGAAATCCTATAGACTCTAATGGGATATTCATTGGAGATAATGAATGCTCTTTGGAAAGATTTAATGAAGATATAAGATTTTCTTCTGATTTGGATTTAATAAAGAATTCCGATATCGTTATTGATACTACTGGTTTAGGAGGAATAAATGAATCTCAGTCAAAATCCATTAATTCTAAGGTTTTTTTAATTGAAGATCCTATTGCAGAGGATAATGATGTTCTTTTAAGGAATAAAAACAATATTTATTCCCGTGTAGAGTTGGTCAATTCAGATAATAAGTTTGTTTTAAAAACATTTGGTTTAAATACAAAAACTTCAGGAACTATGACTTTTGCAATAGATATCTTAAGACAATCCATGAATAGTATTTTATCTAAGGAAGGTGTTCTTTATTGCTCATCTGAAATGACTTTTTATGAGGAAATCATTTTTAAGCAAAAGGATTTGGATAAGTTTTTCAGTTTGATAGAGAATCCTGTCCTTAAGGTTTCAACCATTTCCATATTTAGCTGTGATGAGCTTATAAGAGAGTTTATTGATAAAATTCACTCAGAGATTTTGGATGTGGGATAATATGTATTCAAATAATTTTTTTAATGTTTTGGGCGATTAGGATGTGTGATATTATGTATGCAAATGATATTTTCAATATTTTAGATGAATTGGTTCCCCGCCATTATGCTTTAAAAGAGGATAAGATAGGCTATTTTGGAAAAACTTATGACAATTCAGAAATAAAAAATATTAAAATCTTAATGGACCTCCTGCCTGAGGATGATAATAATTTTGAAAAAGGAGATTTGGTTATTGCCCATCACCCTCCATTGTTCATGCCTAAGACTCCAACATATGTAATTCATTCTAATTGGGATGTTATTCAAGGTGGGGCAAATGACGCTTTAGCTTATTATTTGGGATTAAAGCCTATTTCTATTTTTCATAAAAAAACTGGAATAGGCAGGATTTGTTCTTCTTCTAAGACATTGGATGAATTTTTAGCATTGGCTTGCTATAAATTCGGGTCTGAAAATATAAGGTTAGTTAATGATGATGATTTTGATAAGACATTAAGGAAGATAGCTATTGTTTCAGGTTATGGATTAAGCAATGCTGAGTTTATTAAATTAGCTAAGGACAGGTCTGTTGATGCATTCTTATCTGGCGATTTAAATCATTCAAATGCTATTTTAGCTAAAAGATTGGGAGTAACTTTAATCGATATTTCACATCATATTATAGAGGTTCCAGGTCTCTTTGCTCTCAATCAATTGTTAAAGAATAATGAAAAAATTGATCTTCCTATAGAAATGATTGATAGAGGTGTTCCTTGGAAATACGTTTCAGCAGATTTTTAATTGTATAAAATCGTTTAAATTACTTATTTTAAGATTTTTTAAGTTTTAAAGCTTTTATAATCTTTATCTTTTAGTTTTTGTTTAAGTTTTTAAGTTTTTTAAGCTTTTATCTTTTAGTTTAAGTTTAAGTTTTTGTTTAAGTTTTTAATTTTATAATTTATTTAAAGTAATATTTGTATTGGTGTAAACATGATTCAAGAGATGGAAAATAATTTAATTCCTAAGGGGAGCATAGATTTAGTTGGTTTTGGTAGATTAGGATTAAGAACAGGTATAAACCTTATTCAGATTCACAGAGGCGGGCCTTCAAAAATCACAGTTTTTGATGGACAGAAAATTTCAGAATCTGATATAATTTTTTTACTTAAAGGTGCAAAGGCAGGAACATACAAATCTGATTTTTTAAAAGAGCTTTCCACCCATCCTAAGGATTTTAGAGAAGTCGTATCCATAACTGAAGATATTTCTGATGATAATATTGATTTGATAACTGGGGATGTTGTTGTTATTGAAATAGCTGGAGGAAATACCATACCTACTGCAGCTAAAATTATAAAAAAAGCTCATGAAAACGGTTCTAAAACAATAGGAACTGCAGGAATTTTCGGCATTGGGGATGAAGAAATTGTTGTAAAGGATATTTCTGAATTTGATAATTCCAATCCTGCAATTGAAGAATTGAGAAAAGAGGGAATTGAAAAAGACCATTTAATCATTAGCACAAACAGGTTTATCCGTGATGCAATGCCTATAACTCCTTATGTTTTGGATGATATTGCCAATATCATTACAAAAGAAGCATTAAAATTATTAATTCAAAAGAATAATGAATGATATTTGATTGTTCAATCCCATAATTTTAATGTCTATTCTATTTTTTTATTGGGTGTTTTTGTGATTACTATTGCTACTGCTGAATGTTTTACTCACGGGATTTTAGCTCATGAAATACATGCTATTGCTCAGGATTATGAATTGGATTTTGCATCCTCTTACTGGGATTTAGTTAATGAGGTTCAAAAAGACTGCTTAAAGGATGCAATTTTAGAAGATAAATGTTCAATTTTTGATTTGAATGAGCTAAGTGTAACATGCGGTTTTTTTATTCCTACATTGGATGCTGTAAAGTCTATTTTAAAAATAGAAAATCCTGTAGAGCCTTTAGAATTAATCAAGGGAATAAAGGTTTATGATGATGAGGGCGATAAGAAAATGTCAATCTTAATGGCAGAAGCTGCAAAAAAATTAGCTAATTCCTCTATAGGTATTGGCACAACCGCAGGCATTGGTTATGGAGGTATTGCTATTGTGGATGATGATGTGATTATAAGCACATCTTCAGATGTAAGTGCAGATTTAACAGGGGATGATTCTAATAATTTATACCTTCGTCAAAAGAGAGGAATAGAAAAAACTTTAAAGATCTTAATCTATTTTTTAAATGGTAATTTTGATAGGATTAAGTCATTTGATGATGTGGAGATTATCTATAAAAAATAAGATTTCTGTTTTTAATTTATTTTTTAACATAATTTATAAAAATATAAATTATGTTAAAAAATAAATTAAAAACAGAAATCTAAAAAATACAT
>NZ_CALCYR010000235.1 GCF_937906425.1 uncultured Methanobrevibacter sp.
ATAATCCAATATTAAAAGATTTTAAAAAAATTAGTATTAATACAAACAAAATTTTAAAAATTGATTAAAACCAATAAAATTAAGAATGAACAAATTAAATCATTTAAAAACAAACTTAGTAAACAAATTAATTTTAAAAACCAATTAAAATAACTAAATCTTATTAAAATTTAATATAAAATAAAATAAAAATATGAAAAATACTTAAATAAATTATGAATTCTTTAAAAAAAGAAATAAAAAAAATAAGATTAATAATAGAAAAAATAAGCAAAAAATACCAAATATATTTAAAAAAAGTAAATTAAAAACTACTTTGAGAAATTGAAAATTTGAAAAGTTTTAAAAAATAATCTTGAAAAAAATTAAATTTAAAAAATATCCCTGCCAAAAAGTAGAAAAAATTCAAATTTTAAAAATAGTTGAAAATGTTTTAAAATAAAAAATAATCGGAATTATAAAAATTATCTAAAAGAGTCTAAAATAAAAAAATGAATCTAAACCATAAAAACCAAGCTAAATAAAAATAAAAAAATAAGAAAATTTTTTAAAAGAATAATATCGAAAAAAAAAAGAAAAGTAAAGAAAAATCACTTAAATTTATTTATTAAGTAAAATCTCTTTTATTTTATCAATGTCGGCATCAACCTGTACAGGGTCAACACAAGCGTCAATGGCTGTATTAGGATCTTTTAACAAGTGTCCGGTTACAACACAAACAACTCTTTCTCCCTTATCGACATCACCTTGATCAACTAACTTCTTAAGTCCTGCAATGGATGCTGCAGAAGCAGGTTCTACACCAATACCTTCAGTTCTTGCAAGTAACTTTTGAGCGTCAAGGATTTCTTCATCAGTTACGGTTTCAGCCAATCCATCAGAATCATAAATAGCTCTTAAAGCCTTTACTGCACTTACAGGAGCACCAATACGGATAGCTGTTGCAATGGTTTCAGGATTTTCTACAGGAACCATATCCATAGTCTTGTCCCTGTAAGCGTTTGCAATAGGGCAAGCTCCTTCAGCCTGAATACCTGTCATCATAGGCAAGTCCTTCATGAATCCTGCATTATGGAACTCAGTGATTCCTTTCCAGATAGCGGAAATGTTTCCTGCATTACCTACAGGCAATACAATCCTGTCAGGAGATTCCCAACCTAAATCATGAACGATTTCATAACCGATTGTCTTTTGTCCTTCCAATCTGAATGGATTGATTGAATTCAATAGGTATAAATATTTTTCACGTGCAAGTTGAGTCATGGCTTCCAAAGCTTCATCAAAGTTTCCATTTATTGAAAATACCTCTGCACCGTGGAACATAGCTTGAGCCAATTTACCAAGTGCAACCTTTCCTGCAGGAAGGAATACAGCACATCTAAGTCCTGCTCTTGCAGCATAAGCAGCAAGGGAAGCGGAAGTGTTACCGGTGGAAGCGCAACCTACAGTGTCAACGCCAAGCATCATTGCCTTGGTCATACCGATGGTCATTCCCCTATCCTTAAAACTTCCGGTAGGGTTTGAACCTTCAACCTTTACATATAAATCAAGGCCAAGTTCCTTTCCTAACTTTTCACATTTGCAGAATGGAGTTCCTCCCTCATCAAGGGAAACCATTTTGTCTGCATCAACAGGAAGGCATTCCTTAAATTTCCATAAGTTGTCTCTTCTACCTTCAAAAGTATCTTTAGGAACATCAACTTCTACTTCTACTTCAAGAACAGATCCACATTCTTTACAATTGTAGATAACTTCATCATCTTCGTATTCTTCACCACAAGACACACATCTAATCATGTTATCACATAAACAAATTTATAAATTTAATTTTTTAAATTTTTAATTTTTTAATTTTTTAATAATTAATTTTTTTATAATTTAAATTTTTAATAATTTAAAATAATTTAAAATAATTTAAAATAATTAAACAATTGAAAAAATAATTGCAAATAGTTAATTATTAATTATAGACAGAATTCCCAACTATAATCAATATACATCATATAGTTATAATTATTATACTATAAAAACTTATTTTAAAAAATAGTGAAAAATAGTAAAAATAGTAAAAATAGTAAAAATAGTAAAAAAAGTGAAAAATTAAAATTAGAAAATAGTTTTAAAAAAAATAAAAAAGTTTAAGAATATTTAAAATATTCCTAAATTGAAGAATTTGAAAAGAATTATAAAAACTTAAAATATTTAAAATATTCCTAAATTGAAGATATTTGAAATGAATTCTGCAAATGGAATTGTAAAGTTAGCCTCAATTATAGCTGCAATAAACAATAGAACAACAGAAATGCATAACAAAATAAAGGATTCCTTCAACTTGTCTTGATTTGCATTGAATGAAGCAACAATCCTTTGCCAGAAGCCAATCTTTTCATTTGAAAAGTAAGGATCAAAAATATCAGTATATGAATGGTCTGGATAAATTATGTTCCAAATAAACCTTAGGAAAAATACAAAAAGGACAAATCCTCCAGCTGTTGAAATGATTATGGCAGGAATTTCAAATATTCCATGAGGAACTGTCAACAGCAAATAGGAAGTCAAATCAATTTGATCCTGGAAAAAACCAACGAAAAGACCATTGTTTGCCAATAGAATTACTCCCAATACTGCTCCAAGGGCAGAGAGAGCATATAACATGAGGTCCACTTTAAAATTATTGTAAAAAAGGGATGAAGTGGTTAAAGTCACTGTTCCATCCTCAATCTGTTGCTCAAAGTTATCAACTATAGGCTGAACATATTCCCTTATGCTGTCAGGATAGTAAAATCCAATCAAGAGAGGAATGACAAAAATCAAAATGGAAATAAATAAGCAAAGCTTATTGTTTTTAAAAGCCATTTTAATCTCATCTTTGATTAGATTCCAATAATACCTAAAATCCACCATACAAAGACCCCCTTAAACCAGATAAACTAATCAAATAAAGATTCAGCTATTTCCAAGGATTCTTCCTGTTTAACTTTTAAATCCTCAAAGAATTCCTTCATAAGCTCTGCAGTATGAACCTTACAGTGTCCGCAAAGAAGAGTTCCATTCAAACATTCTTCACGAATCTTTTCAAGCTCTGCATCATCATCAATCAAGTGATATACAAGCATTTCATAAACAACACATTGGTCTGGACGGCCGCCTAATTCTTTTTGCTCTTCCAGGCTTTCTCTTCCACCAGTCTTACATGATTTAACCTTTTTCTCAGCCTGTTTAGGTGTTTCATTAAGATAAATTGCTGTTTTAGGCTTACTGCTTGACATCTTATCACCTGTAAGTCCGGTAAGGAACCTGTGATAGGTGGATGCAGGAGCCAAGAATCCGAATTCATCATGCATTTTAGCTGCAATGTCTCTTGTCAATCTCAAATGAGGGTCCTGGTCGATTCCTACAGGTACAACAACTTGTTTAGGACCTCCATACTCCTCTGTTTGTGGAAGCAATATGTCAGCTACCTGAACCAATGGGACATAAAGGTGAGCAAAGTTTGTACTTGCAGTGAAACCATAAATTGACTTCATCTGATTGAAATTAGTCTTTTTAGCCAGCTTGAATGTCAAGTCATTTAAAACCTTGTTCTGTGACTGAAGATAAACATTTATCTTTTTATCTGTCAAGTCAAGTCCTAATGCAATGTAATTGGCTAAATATTCCTTTACAGCAATTTCCTTAGCCTTTTCAAAACTGATTTCCCTTGCAGCATAGGATTCCATATCTGCAATGGATAGGGAAATGCTTGCTCCCTTTTCAAAATACCATTTCAATTGGTCTATAACCATCTTGTGACCAATATGCATCTGACCACTTGGCATCATGCCGGTCATAACTGCAAAATCCTTCTTGCCATTGATTAAAGGTACTAACTTATCAAAATCACGATGCCCAAAAATTACTCCTCTTTTCATCAATCTGGCAGGGTTTTCAATATCCTCCTCCAAGTCTGAAAACTTCCTTATGCCAAATTGATTAACTAATTTATCATAATCTAATGAAAATGATGCCCATGGATCAATCAAAAAATCACCCTAAATATTATATCTCTTTTTAAATTAAAGTATTGATTAAAATAAATAAAATATTTTAAAACAAATTAAAATAATTGCACAGGTTTTTAATTTAAATTAATGAAAAATTAATTCCAATTTTTATAAAAAAATTAATATAAAACTAATGAAAAAATAATTCCATTTTTATAAAAGTTAAATTTAAACAATATGGAATTAAAACAACTATGGACGTGTCCATTCAATATTGTAATAGGTAATGTCCAAATCGTCGTCCACAACTGCAAGCAATAGTTTCTTATTAACCCCATGTGAAACCCTTACATAACTTGCAAAGTCAAGGACATTTACCTGATTCTTTTCATACAGAACCTTTACAAGAAAATCGGAATGTGACTTTCCAGGACCTGTTCCACGTTCATATAACCTGAATTCTGAACCATATTTAAATCCGGTCTTAATAATGTATCCTCTATTTTTCAAATCTTTATAAACCAAGTATTTTCCATAGAGATCCTGATTCTTAATCATTTCAATCAAATATGGAATTTCACACTTTTCATCATATTCATAAATGTCCAAACGATCGCTTTCCATCAAATAGGTAGCTTCCATAAGGGAAAGCTCCAGACAATCTTCAGACAATTTACCAAATTGACTTTTTTGATTAAGTGCAATCGGTCTTTGATTACCTTCACCAATCTTCACCGTTACAATTCCATCACATAAATCTCCACGCATAAAAACACCATAATTAAAAAATAATGAATTATTTTTAAATTTTTTTAAAATACTATAAATTAAATATTAAAATAAAAGTTTAAATAATTTTTGAATAAATAATGAAAATTTAGGAAAAAATAGTAAAAAATAGTAAAAAATAGTAAAAAATAGTAAAAAATAGTAAAAA
>NZ_CALCYR010000236.1 GCF_937906425.1 uncultured Methanobrevibacter sp.
ATTCTTATACTTAAATTGTATTTGAGTATATAAAGTTTTTTTGTTACTTTTTAGTAACTAAGCTTTATTTTCTTTTATTCTTATATTCAAATTCTTATTTCTTGTTATTGGTTTGTGTGATGATTTGTTTTTAATTTTAAATCTTTTTGTTAGTTTTAATGGTATTTAAATAAAAAAGAGAGGGTTATTTTAAATAATAATAAAAAAGTTTTTTTTAATGTTAAAATAGGTAAAATAATTAGTAAAATAATTAGTAAAATAAATAGTAAAATTGTTTTTTTTTAAAGTTAAAAGAGTAAAATAATAGTAAAATAAGTAATAAAATATTTTTTTAACGTTAAAAAGAGTAAAAAAATAGTAAAATAGTTTTTTAAAAGTAAAAAGAGAAAATAAATTAATTTATTAATTAATTAATAAAAATAAAAAAAGAAAGTAAGTTATTGATTAATTGGACTTACTTTAATTAAAGATTCGATTGGGACTTCTTCCACTTCTGAAAGTCCTGATTTGTCGATTAAAACAGTGACTGCAATTGGTTGTCCGCCATGATCTTTTACTGTTTTAATAACTTCCTTAATGGTGTTTCCACTTGTAGTTACGTCGTCAACAATAACAACTTTTTTTCCTTCAACGGTTCCGAAGTTATTACTAATAGCTCCTTCACCATCATTGTTGCTATTGGTTCTGTGTTTATTTGGGTGGAAAACTGCTAAACAGGTAGTTGTTCCAGTTATTTCTTCAATAACATCAGACATTAAGGTTGCAAATGGAATTCCGCTTGCTGCAACTCCGATTACTACATCGATATCTCCATGTTTTAATGCAATATCACTTAATGCAGCTGAAATGTATCTAAGTCTTGTAGCGCTTCCGCCTAAACTATTCCAGTTAATTGCAATATCTACCGGAGCTTCAGTTTTTTCAGGTTTATCTTCACTTTTTTGTAAAGTTAACCATTGTGCAGTATCCATTGAAACATTAAGCTCATCTGCAATTTCGCCAGTGGTAAAACCATGGCTTCTAAGTTCTTGAGCTCTTTTAATAAGTTTTTGATTCATTTGTATTCCTCACTAATGGATTAAATTCTTTAGAATAATTTTGTTGAATTTTGAGTGTAGTTTAGTTTTCATTTAAATAAATAAATAAATAAATAAATAAATTTTGAGTGTAGTTAAGTTTTAATTAAATAAATTAGTATCTTTTAAGTTTTATTTTTAATATTTTGTCTATTTTTATTTAAAATTAATTGGACTGTGTTCTTTAGAAGATTTATTTGCTGCAAGTACCATTTTAAGTGCTTTAAGACCATCCTCTCCAGTGATTTCCACTTCTTCATCTGTAGCTATTCTGCATAGGAATGAGTTTAACTCTTCGCTTAATGGTTCTACAGGTTTGATTTGAATGTCTTGAGCAAATTTACCGTAAACCTCAATGCTTTGGTCAATATAGTCAACGGTAATTATTCCATCAGTTCCAGTAATTTCAATTTGTCTTCGTTTGTATGGAGTTAACCAGTTTACTTCCAATATGCCTGTAATGTCTTCATCGAAGCTAATCATAATCTCTGCATGGTCTTCAAAGTCAGATTGATCTAAAATACTGCTCATTGTTGCATAGATTTGTTTTACAGGTGATTCGATTAAGAAATTCATAACATCTAAATCGTGAATTGCTAAATCAATAGCTACTCCCACATCTTTTATTCTAGGTGGGAATGGACCTACTCTTTTAGCGGAAATGGTTACCAAATCACCGATAACTTCATTTTCAATTAATTCCTTTGCCTTTTGTACAGCAGGATTAAACCTTTCAACATGTCCTGTTGCAAGTTTTACACCTGCATCTGCAGCTGCCTTGATCATTTCTTCAGCTTCTTCTGCTGTAAAGGCAATTGGTTTTTCCACTAAAACATGTTTTCCATATTTTATTGCTTGCATTACAACTTCGTGGTGGAAAGTTGTAGGAACACAAACACTTACTGCTTCAATTTCAGGATCCTTTAATAAGTCTTCGATTTCTGAGTATCCTTTGGTTTTATATTTTTTACATACCTTCTCCAAGGTTGGTTCGACCACATCAGCCACTGCTACGAGATTGGCATTTTCTAATTTTGAGTATACACGGGCATGATTATATCCCATTGCACCTACACCTATAACTCCAACATTTATGGTTCTCAAAGATATTCCTCCATCTATTCACATATATCTTTGTGTTTTATAATTTATAAATATTATTAAATTTAATATTTTTCATATAAATTTTTTTATAATTGTTTAATTTATTATTGTTTAAAATCATTTATTTTGCTGTTTGATTGATATAATTCTTTATTTTTTTAAAAATTTTATTTATTATTTTTTATTTTAAATTTAAAATTTTTAGATTAATTTTATTTTTTCAGCTTAATTTTTTTACATGTAAATTTTTGAATTTTCATGAAAATGTTATTATCAAATAGTTGTCATGAATTTTTTTAAATTCTAATTTTTAAAATGATAATGTCATAAGTAGTTACAAATTAAATTTTTTGATTATTTTTTTTAAAAAAATTCTTAAAATTTTCAGTGATGTTAATATCATTTTTTAAAATTGAGTCATATTTTTTTATGGAATTGAATTTTTTAATTTTGAATTTAAAAGAGGATTATTTTTGAAAAAAATATGATTTTTTTTTAAAAAAATAATGGCGGGTTTTTAAAAATAAGTTTGATTTTAGTTGAAAAGTTAGTAAAATTTAATTAAATTATTTAAGATTAGTTAAAAAATTAAGATTATTTAAAAATTAAAATTATTTAAGATTATTTAAAAATTAATGTTATTTAAAAATTAAATTAAATAAATTCAAGCATTTCCTTACCAATCTTAACTCCCATTTGTTTAGCTTCTCTAACACTTCCAGAGATTTTGTTTTGGTATAGGATTTCTCCTTCCTTAGTTAGAAGAATGGAGTTTAATTCGAATTTATTATTGTTTATTCTTGCAAGGGCTCCAATAGGCCATTGGCATCCCACTCCTATTTCCTCAAGGATTGTTTTTTCTGCCAAAACTTCCTGGAATGAGAAATAATGGTTTAGTTTTTGCAGGGTTTCTTTAACTTCGCTATCATGTCTTGCAATAACTGCCAAAGCCCCTTGGCCTGCTGCAGGCATTATATAATCTGTTGGGAATCTAGTTTTTATATGATTTTCTAAGCCTAATCTTTTTAAACCTGCCTCTGCAATTAAGGTAGCGTCCAATTCTCCGCCAGTTACCTTATTTATTCTGGTTTCAATATTTCCTCTGATAGGCTTTAACTGAAATTCCTTTTCGTGAAGTTTACAGAATGCTTCCCTTCTTAAACTACTTGTTCCGAGAGTGTTTTCACTGTCAAGTTCATTCCAATCATATTTTGAAACTAAAACCTCATTAGGACTTTCCCTTACAGGAACTGCAACTATTTCAAGGTCTTCATCCAAGTCTGTAGGAACATCCTTAAGACTGTGGACTGCAAAATCAACTTCCTCTTCAAGAACTGATCTGTCCAGTTCTCTTGTAAAGAGTCCTTTTGAATCCATATTGTATAATTGTGAATTTGTAATTTTGTCTCCTTTAGTCTTTATGATGTTTTTTTCCACTTCTTCGCCAGTTATATTGTATAAACAGCTTCTAATGTAATCTGTTTGTACAAGTGCAAGTTTACTTCCTCTAGTTCCAACAATCATTTAATCAGCCTTAGCATTAAATTTTTTATTTGAATTAATTTTTATACATTTTTATATTGTTAATTATTATTAATAAATTTTAAATTATTTCTAAATTTTCTTCAATTTGATTTTTTTTAAGTAATTTTTTTCTTTTTTTAAATTTTTTCTAATTTTTCTTTAATTTGATTTTTTTTTAAGTAATTTTTTTCTTTTTTTAATTTTTCTCAGAATTTTGTCATTAACGTTTTTCAACTTGGGAATAATTGGACCTATAAATGAATAGAATGTTTTTATTTTCTTCTATTGCCTTTTCTTCAGCTATTTTATAGTCTTCAAAATAGTCTATTCTTGAATTGCTTTTGTCAAGTTTTTCCAATTTTTCCTTTAGGCTTTTTCCAAGTTCGTCAGTTAAAATCAGTTTTGTATTTGGATTAGTTCTTATGTATTGGTTTAGATAATTTGATAATTTTTCCTCATCAATCTCTTCACAGGTTACTCCATATTTTCCCCCAATGAGGATATGATAATTTTCAATGTCTTTTATCATATTTATTGAGCTTTCAATTGCCTTGGTGTTTATTCCAGGGTTTATCTCTTCAATAATTCTTGAATTTTTGACTTTTCTTCTTGAACTTCTTCCATCAATTCCCTTAAAGTTCAATAAACCTTTTTGAATGATTTCTTTATCAATATTCAATGCCAATGCAGTTGTAATGGCTGCTAAAATATTCAATACATGGTGCTGTCCAGGAGCAAAGCTTTCAATTTTCATTTCTCCAGAGATGTTTTCACCGGAAATTGTTTTTATATTTTCATAAATGATTTTAATTTCAGTTTTGTCAATGTCATAATCTATTTGGCTTGTTCTGAGATTTGCAGAGCTGTTGGAAATTGAAAAACTGTTTATTTTTTCTTTGTTTTCTTCATATTCCTCTTTATAGAACTCATTTAGGGTTTCATATTCTATTGTAATTAGTGGAGCATCAAATACCTGTTTTTTAGCTTCCCTTGCATCGGAACTTCCTTTAGCTATTGAATAGTTTTCAGCAAGGTTTGTCAATATTCCAATGTCTCCAAGTCCACAGATTCCTAATGAGTTTTCAAAAATACCTATATCATAATTTAGCTTTGAATATGGATTATTGTTCAATTCTTCCTGCATTTTATTTTCCTGTTTTAACTCCTCTACAGTTTTGCTTGTGCATTTTGGATATGTGCTGCACTTTGGATTGGCTATCTTTCTGGCAAGCTCTACAGTGTTTATGATATTTGCAGGAGTTATGCTGATGTTTTTCTGTAAAATAATGTCTTTATGGTTTTTATGTTCATTATCATTTTTAAATAAATGAGCTCCTAAACTGGATAGGATTAATGTGTCTTTATTGTTTTGTTGGAATATTTCATTTAAAATAAATGCAGTACTTGTTTTTCCCTTAACTCCAGTCAATTCGATTAGATTAATATTTTGCCTTTTGCATTCATTTTTCCAGTTTTTTAGGATAAGTGCTGTTGCCTTGTGGTGATTGATGATTTTGTAGTAATTTTTTATATTATTGTCTTTTAATGGTGCATTGGTGTCTTTGCTTTCTGAAGCTTCTAAAAGAGCCTTTACTTCTTCACTTTCGGAAATCTCATTTAAGAGTTCATTGAGGTTTAATGATGAATGAATTGGATTTATAATCAAATCCTTTTCCTGATCATGATTGTTTGATTCATTTTTCTGCTTTTCATTGATTTTGGAAATTGTATTGATCTTTAAAATCTCTTTAAACTCATTTAAATCTTTAATTATTCTAAGATTATATGTTTTTAAAAAACCTTCATCCATTGCATTTAATGTATTGTACAAGTCATATGCATAAACTTCATCGTAGTTTTTAGTTTTTGCAAGTTCAGATGAGATTTTTACTCCGCCATGAGTTAAATCAACTAGAAATGCGTTCATTATTTCACATCAAATATATTTTAAGAGTTATATTTTTTTCTTTTATTGGATCTTTTTAAGAATTAAAATCTGGTTCTACTTTAAAAAATTTTTCAGGGGATTATAATACCCTGTTAATAGTATTTAATCCGCCTTCATTTAATTTGTCTTTTACTTTTTTATAGAAGTACTTATTATTAATTCTAACGAAGTAAACGTCTTTTTCAGATTTCTTAATTACAAGCTCTTCCATATAATTTACTTCTTTTTGTATTTGTCCGTCCATTACGAATATTGCCTTTTTGCCTTGTTTTAGGAGTTTGATTCTAATTTCACTTGTGTCTGATACAACAAATGGTCTTACTCCCAATTTATATGGACAGATAGGTATGATAATAAATGCTCCAACTTTAGGATCTACAATAGGTCCTCCTGCAGACATTGAATAAGCTGTTGAACCGCTTGGGGTTGAAATAATCAATCCGTCAGCTCTTAATTCCTCAACAACTTCTCCGTCTACTGAAACCTCATAATGTAACATTTTAGCAGGTCTTGCAGTCATTATTACAACTTCATTTAATGCACGGAAAATTTGGTTTTCATGTGAAATGATGATTTGAGTTCTTTTCTCCTTTGACCATTCCCCATCCAATATTGCATCCAATGCCTGGAATGTGTTTTTAACCTCAATTTCAGTTAAAAATCCTACAGTTCCCATATTGATTCCAAAAATAGGGATTTCCTTGGTCAATTGGTTCTGTGTTCTTAAGAGGGTTCCGTCCCCACCAAGAATGATTGCCATGTCAGTTTTCAATTCCTTAAGTTCCTGGGAATATTTATTGAATTTATAATCGAAGTTTAAACTTTCAATATGTTTTGCAATTTCAGGGGTTTCATTCATAGTTTTAGCAATGATCTTGTGAAGGTCTTTTTTATTTTTAATTTCATCTAACTTATTAGCCAATGAAGACTCCAACACTGTTCTTATTCCCTTTTCCATTAATGTTTCAAAGATTTTTAAGGAGAATAAGATTGATTTGTATTCATCCACTCTACTGACAATTGCAACACTTTTGATTTTCCCTAATTCGTCATTATTGATGATTTTAATTATTTGGTTGTGCAAGTCATCATTTCCTGCACTTACAACAACTGCCTTTTCATAAATGCTTAATTTATTGTCCAGTTTTTCTCCATACTTGTTTGTTACAATAGCTCCCGCTTCCTCTACAATGAGTTTTGAAGCTGCAATGTCTATTATTCTACTTCCTCTTAAGTCAAGGAATGCATCATATTTACCATTTGCAACATAAGCAAGTTCCAATACTACAGAACCTAAAACTCTCATTCTTCTTGCTGTATCAACCAATTTGGAAACTGACAATGTTTTACTTTTTGTAAATCCTCCCAAACTTATTTTGCTAAGGTCTGTTTCATCACTTGGTTTTAATGGTTTGCCGTTTTCTGTTGCTCCCTTTCCTTTAACCGCTTCATAGAAGTTTCCGTTTGCATAATTTTTAACGAATCCGAGTTCTACGTCTTCAAGGGTTGCTTCTCTTCCTTCCGGAACATTAGCTACTGCTATTGACATACCGTATGCAGGAATGTTCTTTACAGCATTGCTTGTTCCGTCAAGGGGATCGATTAAAAAGATGTAGCGAGGTTTTTCCTGTTTCATTTCCTCCCTGTTTTTAGGAACATTGTTTAGCAATTCTTCACTAAGGTTAACCGCTTGCTGTTTTCCCTTACCTAATTTCAATTCTCCAATTTCTTCACTGATTAGGTAAGATTCAAATTCCGCATCTTTTAAAAGCTTGATTACTTCATCTTCTGCTATAATATCAATATAAGAGGTAGGTGTGCCATCTGCACCTATTTTTACAAATTCGCCCGCTTTTGGATTTCCAACTTGTCCTTCAAGAAGTTTTTCTACTTTTTCAAATACTGTTGTAGCTATATTTTTACAAATATTTATGTCGTCTTGATTCATTTCAACCCCTCTTATCTTTTATTTTAATAATTAAGAATTTTTATTATTTGATTCTTTATTCTAGAATTTCATCATTAATGTAAATAACTGCTGCAATTGCTGAACCAATCTCTTCAACCTTATGATGAGCCTCTTCAACAATTAATTCATTAATCTTTACATTTCTTTTTTCCATCATGTATTTGACCATTTTTATTGCCTTTTCCTTGATTTCTTCTGGATTCTTGTTTATGCCTGCCTCTTCAACAACACATCCTAATTCATCACCGATAGCCACTGCTACACAAGCCACCAATTCATCAGACTTGGTTTTTGATGTAATGCTTGATAGGACACAATTTACCATTGAGCCTGCTTTCAATTTAGGCAATTTTTCAATCTTTGTGTTTGCTTCAAGCATACTTGAAACTTTAATTAGATTTACATCACCAATTTCCGCTTCATATAAAGCATTATCAAAAGCATTTAATTCTGTTGGGCCTTCTGCATTTCCTGAAACAATAGCTATTCTCATTTTATCACAATTATTAATTTTATAAAAAATCATTAGTTTAAATTTCAATTAGTCAATAATAAATTGAATAAATGAATTGATTTATTTAAAAATTATGAATTTTTTAATTTTAATTGAATTAATTTTAGTTTTTTAAGTTTCTTTTTTTTAATTAATTCATTTTTTTTTTAAAAATTTATTTTAAAATTTACTTATATTTTATTTTATAATTTATGATATATTAATTTATAAATTATTTTTAGGGTTTGCCTTAATTGAATTATTATTTTTTCATTTCTGATTTTCTAAGCTTTTTTATTTTTATCTTCTTTTTGCTTGATTTTTAGATTTTTATAAGAAAGTTTTAAATAATAAATAAAAAATATATAATTATAATCTATATATTAGATTAGTTTAACTCATTTAGAAATTAAATCTTAAGATATGGGATTGTTTTAAATCATACTTTATAAAAATTCTTTATTTTATTATTGCTTAAATAAATCCTTATTTTAATTTTTAAGCTTTAATAAGTCTTAAGTAATTATTATATTTATTGTGAGGTTATTTTAATGTCAACTAAAGTTGTAGAACTTAAAACCGTAAAAGTCGGAAAATATATTGTATTAGATGGTGAAGCTTCTAAAGTAACTAGCTTAACTACTTCTTCTCCTGGTAAACATGGAGCTGCAAAAGCAAGATTAGAAGCTGTTGGTATTTTTGATGGTCAAAAAAGAAGTTTAGTAAAACCTGTAGATACTAAAGTTGAAGTACCTATTCTTGATAAAAGAATCGGTCAAATTTTAGCTATTATGGGTGACCAAGTTCAAATTATGGACTTAGAAAGTTATGAAACCTTTGAATTGCCTATACCTGCTGAATTCGATGAAGAAATTAGAAATGCTGTAGGTACTGACTTAGGTGTAGAATATATCATAGCTTTAGGTAATATGAAAATTATGAGAACTAAAAAAGTATAATTTTTTAGTTTTTTTATTTTTTTCTTGTGGTTTTATACCACTTTCAATCTTTTTTCAAATCAAATCAAATCTTAAATCAAATCAAATCAAACTTTTTTTATTTTCTTTTTTTACTGTTTTTAATTAATTACTTGATTAACTAGTTTTATAATTAATCAATTAATTAATTGAATACTTGATGTTTACTATTATTGTTTTCAGTGATTCTAATGTTGTTTAATACTTTTGAACCAGGAAAATTTGCTTTTTCAAGTTCCTCTATTGATTTATATAACTTGGATGAGGAATTTAATTTAAATGATTTTATAAAATCCAAGAAATGGGGAATTATCGGTGTTCCATTTGACAGCACCTGTTCCTATCATCATGGTTCAAGATATGCTCCTACAATCATCAGAGAAGCTTCCTTTGGTTTTGAGCAGTTCAATTCAAGATATGACAAGTCCTTGGATGGGGAATTCTATGATTGCGGAGACTTGAATGTCATTCATGGGAATTGCAGCAAAACCTCTGAAAGTCTAGAGATGGGGGTTAATGATTTAATAAAATCCAATATTAAACCTATTCTTATTGGTGGAGAGCACAGCATTAGCATAGGATCACTTAAGGCATTGGCTAATCTTGAAGATAAAAAAGACCTTTCAGACATTACAGTCATTCATTTGGATGCTCATAGAGACATTATTGATGATTATATTGGGGAAAAGGATTCCCATGCAACAATCATGAGAAGAGTCTATGATTTAAATCCTAAGGAATTGATTCAGATTGGTATTCGTTCATTTTCCAAGGAAGAAAAGGATTTTGTAGAAAATAAGGATAATATTGTCAGTTTTTTAGCAAAAGATATTAAGAATGATTATAATCATTTAAATGAGGAAATCAATACTTTTGAGGGCATGTTAAATAAATTGGCTTCAATTGAAGGAAAAATTTATATTTCAATTGATATGGACGTTATGGATCCTTCCGTTGCTCCTTCTGTTGGAAATCCGACTCCGGGTGGTTTATCACCTGCAGACATTGAAAATATTTTTGAAGTTTTATCCCTTAATGAAGAGATAGATATTTTAGGCTTTGACCTTGTGGAAGTGGCTACAGATCGATTAGGAGATATAACTGCAGTTTTAGCCAGTAAAATCATTTATGACTTTTTGACTTTATTTGCTTAGATTGCTATTTTTTATCTATTTTTTATTTTTAACTTATTTTATTTAATTTTAAAATCATTTTTTTATTTTTAACTTATTTTATTTAATTTTAAAATTATTTTTTTATTTTTTAACTTATTTTATTTAATTTTAAAATCATTTTTTTATTTTTAACTTATTTT
>NZ_CALCYR010000237.1 GCF_937906425.1 uncultured Methanobrevibacter sp.
CATATAGATTATAGTTATTTAGTCTATTTTATCTATTTTTAATTCTTTAGACCTTTAATTAGTTTTTCTTTATTATTTTCTATTTTTATTTTATTATTATTCTTATTTTTAAATTATACTATTTTTCTTAATTTAATTTTATAATTATTTTTAGGACGGTTTATAGTTTAAGGGTGATACGATGAGAACAACTCAATTTAATGTTTTAGAAGAAGTTAGTTTAAACAATCCCGTATTTATTGAAGCGCTTCCTGGAATTGGTCATGTAGGAAAATTAGCTATTGATCATGTTATTGATGAATTGGATGCTACCAAATTTGTGGAAATCTATTCTCCATACTTCCCGCCTCAAGTTCTTGTAGGTGAAGGGGGAGTTATTGAGGATATGGTTAATGAATTGTACTACTTAAAATCTGCTGGTGAGGATGAAAGAGATTTTATATTCCTTGTTGGTAATTGTCAAGGCTTATCTCCTGAAGGTCAATACGAACTCTGCGGTTCTGTTTTGGACTTTGTAGAAAGTTTAGGGGCTAAGGAAATTTATACATTAGGCGGTTTGGCTGTAGGTCAGCCTATTGAAGGTATTGAAGGTAGAGTTTTAGGTGCCGCTACTGATGAAGAACGTATTGAAATGCTTAAGGAAGCAGATATTGAAATCAGATCTGCAGATGGAGGTATTGTAGGAGCTTCTGGTTTATTCCTAGGATTAGGCAGACTCAGGGGAATGAAAGGCTCATGTCTAATGGGTAAAACTCCAGGATACTTTATTGATGCAGAAGCAGCTGAAGCCATACTTCAAAAATTAGCTATTCTTTTAAAACTTGAAGTAAGTACTGAAGAATTGGAAGAAAGAGCTGAAGAAATTCGTCAAATGATTAATAAGGCACAACAAATGGAACAAGAAATGCTCAATAGGGCTATGGGTCAACAACAGGTACAACCTCAGGACGACCTTAGATATATTGGATAATTTCTTTAAAATTTTTCTTTTTGAAATAGTTTTAAACTATTTCTATTAATTCTTTTTAAATCTTTTAATCTTTTTAAAATTTTTAATATTTTTAATCTTTTTAATATTTTTAATATTTTTATTCTTTAAATTCTTTTTTTAATTTACACATAATTTTTAATATTTTTTTTAATTTTTAAGTTATTTTATTTATTTAAATTATTTTTTAGATTATTTTTAAAGGTTTTTTTTAAAATAATTTTTAATAATTATTATCCTTTTTTCAATTTTAGCAATGATTTTAATAAGTTTTTAATTTAATTTCATACAATACAAACCTTTTATTAATTAGTTTTTTATAGTTTTAGAAATAAATATAATAAAGTATTATACAATTTAAAAAAATTTAATTTATTTAAATCATATTTACTTTTTTAACTTATTAGGAATGATATTATGCTTCAAATTGCAGTTACAGGAAAACCAAATGTAGGAAAGTCTTCATTTTTTAATTCAGCCACTGCATCCAAGGTTGAAATGGCTAATTATCCATTTACCACAATAGATGCAAATAAGGCTATTGCTCACGTTATCAGTGAATGTCCATGTCATGAATTGGATGTGACATGTAATCCAAACAATTCCCAATGTGTGGATGGAAAAAGATTGATTCCTATTGAATTGATAGATGTTGCAGGACTTGTTCCAGGTGCTCACGAAGGAAAGGGTTTAGGAAACAAGTTCCTTGATGATCTTATGCAAGCAAAGGTATTCATTCATGTAATAGATGCTTCAGGTTCCACAGATGCAGAAGGGAACCCTGTGGATTTAGGAAGTCATGACCCATTGGAGGACATTGAATTCCTTGAGCATGAAATCGTTATGTGGATGTATGGAATCGTCAGCAAAAACTGGGTAAGGCTTATCCGTAAGGTTGAAGCTGAACACCTTGACTTTTCAAGAGTTATTTTTGACCAATTGTCCGGTACAGGCATTCTGATTGAAGATGTTATTGAAGCTTTAAGAACTGTAAACCCTGATTACGGCAAATGGGAAGAGGAAGACCTGATTCAATTTGTACGCAATATCCTAAATATTGCTAAACCTTCCCTTGTCATTGCAAACAAGGCAGATTTGCCTGGCGCAAGGGAAAACATTGAAAGAATGAAAGAGAAATATCCTAATGTAATTGCAACCTCTGCAGAATCTGAACTTGCACTTGTAAACGCTGCAAGGGCAGGATTGATATCCTATGTTTCAGGAGATTCAAGCTTTGACATCCTTGAAAAGGATAAATTGAATGACAATCAAATAAAGGCTTTGGAATATATTCAAAGCAATATATTAGACGTTTATGGAAGTACAGGTATTCAAAAGGCATTGAATCAGGCTGTATTTGAACTTCTTGACATGATTGTTGTTTATCCGGTAAGCGATGAGCACAAGTTTACAGACCAGAAGGGCAATGTTCTTCCAGATGCATTCCTTGTTCCAAAAGGTTCCAATCCTAAGCAATTTGCATATATTATCCATACAGACATTGGAGACAAGTTCATGCATGCAGTTGATGCAAGGAAAAACATGAGAATTGCAAGCGATTATGAAATCCAAGATGGAGATATTATCCGTATTGTAACACATGGTTAATTTTGTTATTTTAATTCAATTGCCTTTTGGGTTGAAGAAAATTTTTATTTATATATTTTAATTTATTTGCTTCAATCGTTGACAGATAATCTTTATTTATATATTTTAATTTATTTGCTTCAATGGTTGACAGATAATCTTTATTTAAATTGTTAATTTAATTAATTAGTTTTGTTTTATGATTTAAGCATTATATTTTTGTATTTCAGGTGATTAAAAATGATGCATCCTCGTCCAAGTCCAATAGCAGCTTCCCTATACACTTTAAGGGATTTAAATGCAGATGTAATTATTATGCATGGCCCTCATGGATGTTGCTTTAGAACAGGCAGACTTCTTGAAAGTGATGGAGTTCGTGTTGTAACTACAGCAATGGCTGAAAATGACTTTATTCTAGGTGCTGCAAGCAAATTGGAAGAAACCTTGCAGGAGGCTTATGATGCATTCAATCCTAAATTGATTGGTATTGTAGGAACCTGTGCAAGCATGATCATTGGAGAAGATTTAAAGGAGCCTATTGAAAATCTAGGTCTTGATGCAGTCGTTCTTCCTGTTGAATCCCACGGTGGTTTTGGTGAAGGAGACAATACTGAAGGGGCTATTGCAGTTTTGAATGCAGCTGTTGAATATGGTGTAATACCTCAGGAAGAGGCAGACCGTCAAAATGAGATGTTAAGGCTTGCTACCGAAGTTGAAAAAACTCGTGGAATGGCTCAAGGAAAGTATATCAAGCCTAATTTTGGAGACAATAAGGAAAAGGTTGCAAGAATCATAGTCGATGCCTTAAAGGAAAACAAGAAGGTTGCTTTTGTTTTAAATGCCAAAAAGGAAACTTCCTATCTTTTTGCAGACATCTTAAATTGTGACTTTTCGCCTCTTGTAGATGGGGCAGGTTCAAACAGTGAGATTGAAAATCTTTATTATATTGCAAATCTGGATGAAAACATCGGCCTTCCAAGGATTAGACAGCATGCAACTAATATTAGAAATGAATTGAATGCAAATGGCATTGACATTGATTGTATCACTGGAGGTCTTGATGAGTATCCAATCACTCCAAGAAAGGCGGAGGAGTATTTAAAGGAAATTAAACCTGATTTGATAATTGTTGCAGGAGTTCCTCATGCATTGTATGTTGAGGAATTTGACTGTGAGACAATTGCAGTTACAGACGGTCCAAGACTTGTTCAACCACTTAGGGAATTGTCTTACACTCATGTAATTGCAGAGTTAGATGCTCATTCCAAGACATTAGGTATAGATGAGATAGTTGATTCTGACTTTGGTATGATGATACGTTCAGTAATTGAATGGGAGCTTGAATAAAATTAATTAGTTTTGAGTTTTGTTTAATTTAATTGATCGTTATTTTAATTAAAATTATATTAATTTTTTTAGTAAAACTTCATTCTATTTTAAGATAAGGAAATTTTTTTATAAAAGTTCATTTTATTTTAAGATAAGGAAATTTTTTATTTATTGGGTAGTATTTATGATTACAATTATTGATTATAAAAGCGGAAATCTTAGAAGTATTTCTAATAGTTTTAAGAAGATAGGTTCTGAAGCCATTATAACAAGTGATGCCAGTGAAATTTCCAATGCAGATTATCTGGTTCTTCCTGGAGTAGGTGCATTTGGAACAGCTATGGAAAACATTGAACCTTTTAAGGATCTTATTTTTGAACATATCAATGATGGAAAACCTTTTTTAGGGATCTGTTTAGGTCTTCAGGTTTTATTGTCAAGCAGTGAAGAGTCTCCTGGAGTAAAGGGTTTGGATATCTTTAAGGGAAATGTTGAAAAGATTCCGGAAGGTAGAAAAATTCCTCATATGGGTTGGAATCAATTGAAACAGATAAAACCTTGTCCTATTTTAGATGGTGTTGATGGTAAGGACTTTTATTTTGTACACTCTTATCATGCAGTTCTTGAGGATGAATCTAATTTGTCTGCTGTTTGTGATTATGGTTTAAATTTAACTGCAGCGGTTTCAAGGGACAATGTATTTGCTACTCAGTTCCACCCTGAAAAAAGTGGGGAACCAGGTTTAAAAATACTTAGAAATTTTGTTAATTGGGAATTTTAATTTTTATATTTGTCCAAATTCGTTTTTTGTTTTTTTATTTTAGTTTTTTTTATTTTATTTTATTTTATTTTATTTTATTTTATTTTATTTTATTTTATTTTATTTATTTCTATTATTTTTTTTAGCTATTTTTTATTATTTAATTGATTTTTAAAGCTTTTCAAGCTTTAGATTTTTCTTATTTTTATTTTCTTTTTATAAATTTTCTATAAAAATTCACATTCTTATTTTTATTTTCTTTTATAAATCGTCTATAAAAATTTACATTTTTTATAAATTCTAAACCTTTAAATACTAACACTTGCATATACAAGTATAGAACAGTTGCATATGCAAGTGTTTAAAAATTATTTTCAATCATGTTAGTTTTATATTTTTAACTAATTAATCTTAATTTAAGTTTATTTTTATATTTTGGGGTTGTTTTAGTTTTTTTTAACTTAACTAAGAATTTCAATTATGTTTTATTTTTATTTTTAATTAAAAGAGGTAAATTATGGAGAAAAATTCAAATATTGAAATGATTACTGGAGATCCTAAAAAGGCGATTAATAAATTGTCTCTGCCTATCATTGCAAGCATGTTTCTCATTTTTGCAAATAACATTATTGACAGTATTTGGGTGGCAGGGCTTGGTGCAGAGCCTTTGGCGGCACTTGGATATATCACACCACTCTTTATGGTCTTGATTGGTATTGGAAACGGTATTGGAGCCGGTGGTAATTCCCTTATTTCCCGTTATATAGGTGCTGAAAAGAGGGATTCTGCAAACAATGCAGCAATACATAACGTTATTTTAGGAATAATCCTTTCAATATGTGTTTCAATTATTATTTTGGTATTTTTAGAACCATTGCTTAATCTAATGGGTGCAACAAGTGTCTTGGATTATGCTGTAAGCTATGGGCAAATCATATTTGCTTTTGCATTTGCAATGTTGCTTCCACCAATTTTGGGAGGAGCATTCAGGGCAGAGGGAGATGTAAAAAGGGCAACAGTACCTATTGCAGTGACTGCTGTAATCAATATGTGTATAGATCCTATTTTCATTTACACCTTGAATATGGGTGTTGCAGGAGCTGCATGGGCAACAGTTATTGCTCATATATTTTCAGTTGTGGTAATGTTTTACTGGATGTTTATTAAGAAGGACACCTATTTGAAATATGGCCGCAAATTCTTCCACAATGAGCTTTCAATGTATAAGGACATTTTGGTGGTAGGTATTCCTGCCAGCCTTGAGCAATTGATACTTTCTGCACTTACAATTGTTGTTAATTTCATGCTTACTCTTGTTTCAGGCCCTGTTGCCGTGGCTGTTTATACTGCAGGATGGAGAATCATCAATTTAGGTATGCTTCCGGCTATTGGAGTCGGTACTGCTTCAATTTCCGTTGCAGGAGTTGCATTCGGTGCTAAAAAATATGAAAACCTTAGGGTTACAGCAAGATATGCGGTAAAGGTTGCATTGATTGCATCAATAATTGTTTGTATATTTATAAACATATTTGCAAATCAAATTGCATTCATATTTTCATATTCTGAGTCAAGCGCCCAATTGGAGCCGCTGATTGCAAGTTTCCTACAGATAATGTGTCTATTCATTCTTTATGTTCCATTCGGTGCAAGTGCAGGTAATGTATTCCAAGGTGTTGGTAAGGGATCAATTTCCTTTGTATTAACCACAATCAGGGAATTCATCCTTGTATTGGTATTTGCATACGTTTTAGGTTTTGCAATGAATATGGGAGAGTTTGGAATATACTGCGGTATGCTTTTAGGTGGTGGAATCGGTTCATTAATTGCATATCTCTGTGTTGAATGGTATATCACTCGTTTGATAGGGAGAGGAAAGGATGAAAATAGGATTTGATGAGGATATGCCCTCTGTTCCATTCATTTCCATCTTATATCGTGAGCATGCCAAGTATTTGAATGAAAAGGTAAAGGATGAGGATTTAAGTTTCGGTCTTTTTCCACTGCTCATCAAGGTTTATAAGAATGAGGGAATCATTCAGGAACAGTTGGCTGAATCATTTAGGTTAAATGAGAGCACTGTTGCAAGAAATCTTAAGAAACTTGAGGACAAGGGTTTTATTGAAAGGATTCCAAGCAAAAGAACCAAGGTTATTGGCTTGACTGAAAAGGGGGAAAACACTGCAAGAAAAGTAATGTCTTATGATGATGAATGGGATGAGAGAATTAAGGAGATAATTGGAGAAGAGAAATATTTGGAATTTAAGAACAGCCTTAGATTGATTTGTGAAAATCTGATTTAATTTGTTTTTAAATTTAATTTTAAGTATTTTATAAATTATTTTCTATTTATTCATTCTTTTTGATTTTTTAAATTCATGTTTTATTTATTTTTTTAAAATATTCTTTTTTAGACCTTATTTTTTATTTATTTTTAAAATTTTTCTTTTTCATGCCTTATTTTTTTATTTTATTTTTTTAAAAATCATGTTTTTTGTTAATTTAAAAGTTTTTTATTAATTAAAATTGACAATATTTATATGTCTTGGATTTTAATTATTATTAATGGGGGTAAACTATGAGAAAAAATAAGTTTTTTAACATGTTTGCAGGGCTTGTTCTAATAGGCCTTATAATGATTTCAATCAGTTCTATAAGTGCTGCTGATTTGGACAATTATTTTGATAGTTATGATGAAAATAACTTTACTGACAATTCCTTAAGTTTGAACACTTCAAATAATGGTTATTCTAATTCATATATTTTAGGATTGAATGTTAGTTTTAACCCTTATCAAGCTTTAAATGATTCTAAAGAATTGAATAAAACAGTGATTCTTATCTTTGATCAGGATTCATGTTCCTACTGTGACCAATTTGAGGAAGAGACCTTAAAAGACTCTGAAGTCCAAGCTGAAATTAATGAGTATTTTATTCCAGTTTTTGTGGATGTAAATGACAATTATGAAATGGCAGAGAGTTTTGAAGTTTATGGAACTCCTACAACTGTCTTTTTGGATGAAAATGGTAGTGAGGTCCATAGCGTTTCAGGTTTTGTAGGTCCTGAGGAGTTTTTAAATGAAATAGATTCTTTTAAGATTAAGATGGGGCCTTAATGTTTAAATGAATTTTTAACTTATTTTTTAATTTTATTTAATTTTTTTAAATTTAATTAATTATTTTAATTTATTTAATTATTTTAATTTAATTAATTTTTTTTAATTTTATTTAATTTTTTAAAATTTTACTAATTCATTTGTTTTATTAATTAATAATCTTGATTTAATTTGTATAAGGAGTTTAAAATGGAGTTTATTCCAATTATATCATTTTTTACAGGAGTTATTTCAATACTTTCTCCCTGTATCCTAGCTATTTTGCCAATATTTGTAGCCTTTAGTTTAAAGTCTAAAACTAAAACAGAGCTATTTTCATTTGTTTTAGGATTATTCAGTGTATTTACTATAATCATATTTTTGACTGGATTCTTTACAGCTATTGTTTATCATTATATAGTTTATGTAAGGATTCTCGCTGCTTTGATATTGTTGGTAATCGGAATAATGATCTTATTTGATTATTCATTAAGTTTTAAGTCAGTTTCATATGGCGGTGAAGGTCTTCTCTCTTCTTTTATTTTGGGATTTTTAACTTCAATCGCTTGGGCTCCATGTTATAGCGGATACTTGATTTCATTGATTGGTTTGCTTGTGGCTTCAAATGATCCATTCTATGCAGTTGGAAATATAATTATCTATTGTATTGGGTTTGCTTTAACTCTTCTTGTTTTAAGCTTGATTATTAATAAGATTGATTTGGAAAGACTTATTGATAAGACAAAATACATTTCCCAGGTATTTGGAGTTTTAGTCATTTTCGGAGCTCTTTATTTGTTGTATGAGTCTCTTTTAGTTCTATTTTAGGGCTTTAATTAATTTAAATTTAATTTCTAATTTTTCTTTTTTACTAATTTTAAGTGTTTTTTACTTTTTTTAGCATTAATTTTTATCTACTTTTTTTTAAAAAATTTTAAATCTAGTCTAATTTTCCAAATTATTTAAACTAAATTCACTTATTTTTTCAATTAAAAAATCAATTTATATACTGATTTAAATAAATATATAAACAGTAATTAATTTCATGATTATGATTTTTTAATTGGAGATTTAAATATGATATATTCAAATGAAGTAGAAAATATGTGTCCTGTTCGTAAAGGAGCAAATCATGGCCCTGCTCCAATACCTGAAGAGGGCAGATGGGTTAAATCCAAGCAAATCAGTGATATTTCTGGTTTAACTCATGGAATCGGTTGGTGTGCACCACAGCAAGGATGTTGTAAATTAACATTAAACGTTAAGGAAGGAATTATTGAAGAGGCATTGGTTGAAACAATTGGATGCTCTGGAATGACTCATTCTGCAGCTATGGCTGGTGAAATTCTTGTTGGAAAAACAATTCTTGAAGCATTGAACACTGACCTTGTATGTGATGCAATCAATACTGCAATGCGTGAATTATTCTTACAGATAGTCTATGGTAGAACCCAATCAGCATTTTCCGAAGACGGCCTTCCTGTTGGAGCCGGTCTTGAGGACTTGGGTAAAGGTCATAGAAGTCAAGTCGGAACAATCTATTCAACAAAGCTTAAGGGTCCTAGATACCTTGAACTTACAGAAGGTTACATTACTGAAATCGGATTGGATGAAGATGATGAAATTATTGGATATAAATACATCAGTCTTGGAATCATGCTTGATTTAATCAAGGATGGTGTGGATCCTGCAGAAGCTATTGAAAAGGCAAGTGGTCAATATGGTAGATTTGATGATGCTGTTAAAACAATTGACCCAAGGAAGGAATAAATAAGGATTGGGGAGATATTATGAGTTTATTTGAAAGTTATGAAAGAAGAATTGATCAAATCATTCCTGTTTTAGAAAAATATGGCATTAAGGATCTTCAAGAGGCTAAGGCCATATGTAATGAAAAAGGCTTTGACCCTTATGAAATCGTTAAGAATGTTCAACCAATCTGTTTTGAAAATGCTTGCTGGGCATACACTCTTGGAGCTGCAATAGCAATTAAGAAGGATTGTAAAAAGGCAAGTGATGCTGCAAGTGCTATTGGAGAGGCATTACAGGCATTCTGTATTCCTGGAAGTGTTGCAGATGATAGAAAAGTAGGTTTAGGGCATGGAAACCTTGCGTCCATGTTGCTTAGTGAGGAAAGTCAATGTTTTGCATTTTTGGCAGGACATGAAAGTTTTGCAGCAGCTGAAGGAGCTATTGGTATTGCAAATTCTGCAAATAAGGTTAGAAAGGAACCTTTGAGAGTTATTTTAAACGGTTTAGGTAAGGATGCTGCACTTATTATTTCCAGAATTAATGGATTCACCTATGTTCAAACCGAATTCGACTACTTTACAGGAGAGGTTAAGGTAGTTAAAGAAAAGGCTTATTCTGATGGCGAAAGAGCTAAAGTTAGATGTTATGGGGCTGATGACGTAAGGGAAGGAGTGGCCATTATGCATTTGGAAGGAGTTGACGTTTCCATTACAGGCAATTCAACAAATCCTACCAGATTCCAACATCCAGTTGCCGGAACATATAAGAAGGAATGTATTGCAGAAGGCAAGAAATACTTCTCTGTAGCTTCCGGTGGAGGAACTGGAAGAACATTACACCCTGACAATATGGCTGCAGGTCCTGCATCCTATGGTATGACTGACACTTTAGGAAGAATGCATTCAGACGCTCAATTCGCCGGATCTTCATCCGTACCTGCTCACGTGGAAATGATGGGTTTGATTGGTATGGGTAACAATCCAATGGTTGGTGCAACTGTAGCAGTTGCAGTAGCTGTTGAGGAAGCCTTAAAATAAGTTATTTTTTAATTTCTTATTTTTTCTTTTTTTATTTTTATTTAATTTTCTTTTTTTAAGTTCTATTTTTAGTTTAATTTATTTTATTTTCTTTTTTTTAAGTTC
>NZ_CALCYR010000238.1 GCF_937906425.1 uncultured Methanobrevibacter sp.
GAATAGTGTATTCATCACCGTCAACAGTATAGGTAATAGTACCGGAAACAGGAGCGCCAGCACCATCAACAAGACCGACACTAACATCGAAACTATCACCATCAACAATAGTATCAGGAGCAGTAGCGGTTAAAACAGCATCGGCAGAAGCATTTACAACCACATTAATCTCAGCAGCATCAGCAGCATTATAATTATCACCACCAAGGAACTTAGCACTTACAGCATAAGTACCATTGGATAAGCCAGGAACACTAAGCTGACCCTTACCATCCACATCTACAGACACAAGATAATCAACACCATTAATACTTACATTAGCAAGACCGGAAACAGGAGTATCCTCAACACCAGTTACAGTAACATTAAGCACAACATCAGCACCAAACTCAACAGGATTGACATCAGCAACAACAACTACAGTCGGAGTAGCCTTGATTACTTCAAAGGTGTCTTCAGCTGCATCAACAACATAAATGTTCTTGAATTCATCAGTGAATGATTTGACTACAACAGTGTAAGTGCCAACATCAGGCTGACTGTCAATATCAATAGTGAATGTGCCATTTATTGCCTCGGTAGTGAATGCATCATTGTTAATGGTGTATTCCATAGCAATTGGGAATTTGTTAACTCCCCAATCGAAAGTACCGGTTATAGGAATTTCAGCACCATATACATAAGTATCCTCTGCATTAACAGCCACATTTCTAATAATCTTGAATGTAGTTCCAGTAATGGAAGTAGTTCCAGATTGAGTGTAAATGTTAAACATAGCAGCGCTGCCATAGTTGTCTTCGAATAATGAATCGGTTACAGTCAATGTTCCTGCATAGTTCCAGATTCCACCAATCATGCTTCCTTCGTTGTTTACAAATTCAGTGTTGTCAACAGTAGCTTCACCGTTGTAGATGAATAATGCACCATTATAACCTGTAGCCTTGTTGTTTGTGAATGAAGAGTCAGTGACTGTTAATTTACCTTCATCACTGTAAGTGTAGAAGTAAACAGCACCATATTTAGGAGCTTCATTGTTGTCGAACTTAGTTCCATTAATGGTTAAGTCTTTACCCATGAATCTAATAGCTCCAACCACCACACCTTCTGCCTTATTGTTGTTAAAGCTGGAACCGGTTATGGTTAAGCTGTCCTGAGGAGCGTAGAAGTAAATTGCTCCATAGTAAAGTCCTGCTTTGTTGCCATCAAATGTACAATCAGTTATGGTAGAGTCTCCGAATGATTCTGTTTGGAAGAGATGGATTGCTCCACTGTTCTGTGCAGAATCACCATTTAAGAACTTGGTTCCTGTAATATCGAATTGACCACCGGATACATAGATAGCAGCACCTTGAGCATATGCACCGGATGCAAGTTTTACAGAATTAGATTCGAAAACACAGTTTTCAATGTCAATGCTTGCATTTTCAATTTGGATAGCACCGCCTTGAACAGCCTCATTTCTTGCGAAGTAGGAGTTTGTTACTTTAACATAAGCAGCACCTGTTTCGCCGATATCACCGTTTACACCAATAGCAGCACCCCAACGAGCATTGTTGTCTTCAAAGTTACAGTTGTCGAATTCCGCAGTACCTGCAACAAGGACAGCACCGTATACTTTGTCACCTAATTCATAATCAGGGTTGCTGGATGTAAATTTGGTATCTTTCACATTTGCTTCACCAGAAGTGCCTACATAAATAGCAGCACCACCAGTTTCCTCTCCAGCTACATTAGCAGTACGATCAACAATTGAATTTCCACTAAATTCAGCATCGGAAACAGTTAATTTACCAGCAGCAAAGATAGCTCCACCACGAGAATTAGCAACGTTATCATAGAATCCAGCATTACTAATATCTAATGAAGCTCCGTTTGCAAGGTAGATTGCACCACCATAGTCAGCAGAGTTTTCATTGAATTCAACATTATCAAGACTTACATCTCCTGTAGCAATGAATAATGCTCCACCGTATTCAGGATCGTTAAATGTAAAGCTTGTGTCAGTTATAACTGCTTCATTACCATAGAAGTAGATTGCACCACCATATGTAGCAGTGTTGGATTCAAAGTCACAACCGTTTGCATATAATTCACAAACAGGGTTAATTAAAGCTACAGCTCCACCAACATTAGTTGCGTTATTATCTAAGAACCCACAATCGTTAAGAACCAATTCACTACCATAACTACCTGTACCTACACTAATAGCTCCACCAACAGGGGTTGAACTACCAGAGTTAGGATCAACAGCTTGGTTTCTTTCAAATCTGCAATCTGCAATGTTTAAGTATGGAACATCTTCGTTAATATTGATAGCTCCACCTTGCCATGCAAGGTTATCAATGAAATCACAGTTGGAAATGGTAGGCTCATCCTCATCCTCTTCAGCAACATGATAGAATTCAATAGTGATAGCTCCACCTAATACAGCGGAATTGTTTTCAAATCTGCTGTTTTTGATTGATACATATTCAGCACCGGACACATATACAGCACCACAAGTGAAACTGTTCCATAATCCATGTATAGCTTCGTTATTTATGAAATCAGTATTCCAAATATCTAAGCTAGAACCAGGAGCAGAGTAGATTGCAGCACCACCAGCAGCTGGAGCACCAGGAGCCCAAGTACTGCCTTCGGTTACCTTGTTGTCCTTAAATACAGAATCTTTTACAGTCAATTTACCTGCAGAGTAAACAGCACCACCATTATCTTTTACAAGACCATTAGTTAAAACAAGATTCATCAATTCAACTTGAGCATCTTCAGTAATGTAGAAGATTCTAGCACTATCTGCACCACTGACAGAGTAACCGTTACCAATAATGGTTAAATCTTCACTAATCACAACACCATCAACAAAGTCAGCATTATGAGCAAAATCATAGTCTGCATCATAAGCAAAGTCATATTCAAAGTCTAAAACACCATCAGCATTATCGATTTGATATTGCAAGTCAGTGTAAGTTCCTATCTTAGGAGTGACAATTAAGTTGTCATCTGCAGTAATAGTTTCAATATCATAACCGGCAGCAACAGCAGATACTTCAATAGTGTATTCGCCAATTGGCAATTTACCGGTTAAGTTTAATTGACCTTCACCATCATCAATTGCAATATTTTCAAATACTCTCCTATAATTGTTGTCCACACCAGTTACAGTAACATTAGCAAGAGCATCAATATCGCCAATGCTAATGTCAATCAAGATTTCATCAACATCAGTGACTTCATTATCAAAGTCAATTTCAATTTCAACAGGAATTGCTACCACATCAAATTCAAATTCAGCACTTGAAGCAATATAATTGCCTTGTTCTGGAATGCTTACATTCAATACATAAGTTCCAGGAGCTAATACTTGATCAATAGTGATTAATGCTTCACCATTAATATCAGTAGCTTCAATGGTGTAAATCACTTCTTCATCAGATTTAACAGTAATTTTGGCACCAGTAATGGATACGGAATCTCCATTTGCATCAATTAATGCAATGGTAGTTTCAATATCATCAAGGTATGCGAATTTGTCAATGTCAGAAGCAATAATGATTGCAACAGCACTTACTTCAAATGTTTTATCATCAGTACTATTAGATACATAATTATCAAATTCTACAGATTTTGCAGAGTATGTGTAAGTACCTTTGTTTAATCCAGGAACAGCTAAGGTTCCTTCACCATCTTTAACAGCTACAGCATAAGTGTCTTCACCGATAGTTACAATTACAACACCGGTTAATCCGGTTTCTCCATCTTTAAGACTTACTTCAATAATTGCATCTTCACCATAAGCAATATCATCAATGGATACAGTTACATCAGGACTTGCAGTTACTCTGAAAGTGTCATATCCATATGCGGAGTTGTATACATCATTTCCGCCGAATATAGCAAATGCAGTAGAGTTTCTTAAAGCTAAAGTAAAGTCATCAGCAGTTAAGGTAATTAATCCGTTTTCATCAGTAGTGTTTTTACTTACAGCACCGTCAATGATTACATCTAATTCAATACCTTCAATGCCGTCACCGTTTATATCGGTTACGTTTACAGTAATGGAATAGCTGTCATTGCCTACATCTGTATCTTCAGCACTTACAACAATTGTTGGAGTTGCCTTTTCAAACTCGAAGTTAGCTATAGCAACAGTGTTAACTTTGTAAATGTTTTGATAGGTATCTTCTGTAAAGTCCTCAAGTTTTACGGTGTAAAGAGCAGGATTCAAATCTTCAATAGTGTATGTAAATGCAACATTTTGGAAGTCTTCAACTTCAAGATCAGTTTGTGAAACTCCGTTTTTAGTCCAGCTGATTGGGAGGTCAATAGGATAATCGTTTACACCCCAGTAGAATTCACCAGACACAATTACATCATCACCATAAACATATTTATCCTTATCTGTGTTTATAGTAGCAATTGAAATTTCAAATGTGTTTGCTTCAATGTTTAAGTCATCTGCCAATTTGTAGATGTTAAATACAGCAAGGTTATTACCATTATCAGCGAAGTAGGAATTTTTAATGTTTCCTTCAGCACCTAACCAAATGATAGCACCTGCACCACCAGTGTTTGATGTGAAAATGGAATCATCTACAGTACCATTAGCTCCAGCCCAGTAAATAGCATTACCATGAGCACCTGCAGTGTTTTGAGCGAACACAGAACCATTTACACTACCATTATTACCTTCCCAGAAGATTGCACCACCATTTTGTGCAGCTTCGTTAGAAGTGAAAATGTTAGTTCCTTTAATTACACCATCTTTACCATACCAGTGGATTGCACCAGCTTGGCTAGCTTTATTTGAAGTGAATGTGGAATCAATTAAAGTACCTTCTTTAACTCTCCATTCGATAGCTCCACCAAAACCAGCAAGAGCTTCGTTTTCTACAAATTGACATTTGTTTACTTCTACAGTGTAACCGTTTACCCATAGAGCACCAGCAGAACCAGCAAGAGCTTTGTTTCCAGTAAATATGGAATCAGTGATCTTAGCATTATCTGCACCGATGTATACAGCACCGACAGAACTTGCACCTTCGTTAGAAGTGAAGTTTGTTCCACTAATGCTTGCAGTAGCATCTCCAATGTATACAGCACCAGCTGCTGGGAATTCAGAACCTGTTGCAATGTTTGAAGTAAATTCAGAATCTTTAATGTTTACAATAGAACCATCTTCAGCATAGATTGCACCACCATATTGAGCAGTGTTTTTAGTGAATTTTACAGTGTCTACAGTTAAGGTAGCTCCATTAGCAACATAGATAGCTCCACCATAGTCAGCAGAGTTTTCAGTAAATTCAGTGTTTTCTTTTACAATTGTTTCTCCAGCTGAAACATATATTGCTCCACCTTCTTCAGGATCGTTACCTGTGAATTTGGAGTTAGCAATAGTTACCTTAATTGAACTAACAACCAATCCAGTGCCATCAATGTAAATTGCTCCACCTTGATTAGCACTGTTATTAGTGAAAGTAGAATCCTTTAGATTTAATCTGTAACCACTGAAGCCAATTGCACCACCAATAGTAGCAGCAGTGTTGTTAACAAATTCAGTGTTTTCAACATTTAAAATACTACCACGGAAGTATAATGCTCCACCTCTATTACCATTAGCAGTGTTGTTTTCGAAGTAAGAATTGTTTACGGTCATGTTATTTGGTCCAAGATAAACAAGAGCACCATACCATGCACCAGCATAATTGTCTACAAATCTACAATTATCAACAACGGCATTAGCAGTGGAAGTAGGTTGGATGTAAACAACTCCACCATTATACTCAGCACTGTTACTAGTGAAGTTGGAATTTGTAATAGTAGTTTCAGATAGAGATAAAATCGCACCACCACTAGACCAAGTAGAACTAGTAGGATACTCAGTACCAGTTACAGCATTACCAACAAATTCAGAATTATCAACAACTAAAACTCCAAAAGCCTTAATCGCTCCACCTTGATATGCATCATTACCTTCAAATCTTGAATTATTGACAGAAACACTAGTAGCGGCAGAAGTGTAAATAGCCCCACCTACAAGTTCAGCCTCATTATCAATAAACTCACAACCATCAACAGTTAAAGTGAAACCTTCAACATCAATACCAGCACCTTGTCTAGCATAATTACCCTCAAACTTGGAATCCTTAATACTAATAGTACCTGAACCTTCAGCACCAATAGCACCACCCCAACGAGCAGTATTATCAGTGAAAACACAAGTGTCAAAGCTTGCATCAGTAGTTGTGGCAACAGCACCATAAGTACCAACAGTAGGAGCCTTATTATTAGTGAAGTTAGCATTGGAAACAGTTAAAGGAGCAGTAGCATAAATAGCAGCACCACCAGCAGTAGCAACATAACCATTAGCCAAAGTCACATTATTAATAGTAGCAGCAGCAGTAACATTAAAGATCCTAGCTTGCTCATTACCACTAATAGTGTATCCTTTACCATCAATAGTTAAAGTACCATTAATCTTTATACCATTAACAAGTTCAGAATCAACAGCTGCATTGTAAGTAATGTTGGAAGTTAATTCAATTGAAGAAACACCATTTTCAATAGCAGCATCAATTAATGATTGTAAGTAAGTGTAAGTTCCAGAGATAGATTTAACAGTACCATTAGTAACATCTAAATTATTTAATGTCACATAAGTAACATTTACAGGGTAGACTCCACCAGCAGGAAGAGCATAGGAAGCACGGTATACACCATTATTATAAACAGCAGGAACAACCTCATCATTAATGGTGAAACTAAATTCAGCATCCTCAATAACATTACCCATATCATCAGTCACAACAGCATATAAATCAGCATTTAAATCATTAATGGTTTTGACTTCACCATCCAATACAGTCACTTTAACAGTTGAAACAACAGCAGAATCAGGCCAATCATCAACATGCCTAATAAGAATCTCAGCAGCATCGCCAGCAATCTCATTACCAGATAACTCTAAAGTACCGGAACCTAAAGTAATAGCATTAGGCTTACCATTAACAAGGTTGTTTTCAAAGTAAGAATCACTTACAGACATGGTGCCTGAACCAAGATAGACAAGAGCACCATACCAGGAACCAGCAGAGTTATCAGTAAAGTTACAATTATCAACAACAGCATTAGCAGCAGCAGGTTGGATGTAAACAGCTCCACCATTATACTCAGCACTGTTGGAAGTGAAGTTGGAATTTGTAATAGTAGTTGCAGATTCAGATAAAATCGCACCACCACTAGACCAAGTTCTCTTAACCGGAACCTCAGTACCTTGAACCTTATTATCAGTGAAAACAGAATTATCAACAGTTAAAGAAGCAACACTCTGAGCAAAAATAGCTCCACCTTGGTAAGCGAAGTTATTTTCAAACTTAGAGTTGTTTATCAGTACAACAGCACTTTTATCTGCAGACCAAACCATGACAGCTCCACCTAATAAAGCAGAGTTACCAGTGAAAATACAATTATCAATAGTCACTTCAGAACCAATGGAACCAATAGCTCCACCTTGAATATTATCTAATAAACCGTAATTCTGAATATTATTAGTGAAGTTGGAATTAAGAACAGTCAATTTTGAACCAGTGCCCGCATAAATAGCTCCACCATCACACTCAATAGAAGTAGAACGTGTAGTAATATCATTATTCTCAAATGCACAATTATCAATAGTCAAATCACTAGTAGAGTAAATAGCACCACCACAACCTGAAGTACTGCCATCAACCAATTTAGTATCATTAATAATGGCTTTAGCAGTCACATAAAAGATTCTAGCAGAATCAGCACCACTAATAGTGTGTCCTTTACCATCAATAGTTAAAGTCTTATTAATCTTCATACCGCCAACAAGAGCAGAATCAAATTCAGCAATGTAATTATAATCGCCATCTAATTCAATGACTGCTCCATCTTCAGCAGCATCAATTATGCTTTGAAGATCAACGAAAGATCTGGATATGATAATTACAGAAGTATTGACTACCTCAACATCATAATCAAGATTAATCAAGTAAGTACCTATCGCAGTAGGAGCGAAAGTACCAGTGTAGACGCCATCTGCATAAGTAGCAGGGACAGTAATTTCAAGATCATCATTGCTTAAAACAAAGTTGAAGTTTGCATCTCTAATTACATTACCATTATCATCAGTTAAGGTTGCAGTAATCTCAAAGCCAGCCATATGCCAATTGTAAGTGTCATTATCCAAGATTTTAGCTTTCACAGTTGAAACAATTTTTGCATTGGATTCGAGACAAATAGGTACGCCAGCACTGTTAATATCATTATTTTCCAAACTCAATTCACCTTTAATTGCATAAATAGCATAATTAGATTGAGTATCGAAATTGGAATTTTTAACAGATACATTTGCATTGTCCATTACATAGACTTCATATTTACTGCTTGAATAAGCATTTGTGAAGTTTGAATCTGAAATATTCATATCACCGGTACTTATTATAAGGATTACACCATAGCCATAAGTATCATAGTTATCAGTGAAGTTTGCATTAATGTCTGCACTAGCTTTTCCTAAAGTATAAATAGCTCCACCATAAGTAGCAGAATTCTCTTTAAAGACAGAATCAGATACTGTCAATTCTGAATTTCCACTAGCAAGGATAGCTCCAGCAGCAATAGCAGAGTTGGATTCAAATGTGCTTCCAGTAATAGTAACATCTGAGTTTTCTAAACCGATTGCACCACCTTGGGTAGCATGGCTGTTTTTAACAGTGACATTGTCCAATCTACCTTCACTGCCTCCAATAACTTGTATAGCACCTCCACCAGCAGCGTAACCGGCAGAACCTTCACCACTTGCCTTGTTGTTAGCATCAAAGATTGAATCGGAAATATCAAACTCGGCACCATTTACATAGATAGCACCACCAGTATAAGCAACATTAGAAGTAAAGTTGGATCCGGAAATAGTCAATTTGGAAACAGCTCCATCACTAGTGGTTACTGCAGTAATGGCACCACCATAAATACCAGTATTGTTTTCAAATACAGAATTAGTAATATTGGTAGTGGAATCATGGAGGTTTAAAACACCATTGATTAAATCACCATTAGATCTGTTAAGAGTCTTATTACCATTATTGGTTATTTTGGAACCGGCAATGGTTAAAGTAGAAGCTGATTCTACATAAATAGCCGCACCACCAGTATCATTGTTAGTACTGTGGTCAGTAGCATCATTGGAATCTAAAACACAGTTAGTAAGACTTACAGTTGCAGCAGTAGCATAAATAGCTCCACCACTGTATGTAGCAGTGTTTTCAGTAAATGTTACACCATTAGCAACTAAAGTAGCACCAGAGCCAACATAAACACCAGCACCATCATCAGATTTACCGTTAGCAATAGTTAAATCTTTTAATATTAAAGTTCCGCTAGTTACTTTAAAGAGTCTTGCTAAGTCACTACCATTAATAGTATTTCCCTTACCATTAATAGTAAAGTCTTGTGAGATAACAATTCCGTCAATAATTTCGGAATCATAATCTGCAATATATGCGAAATCGAAGTCTAAATCAATACTGTTCTGACTATCAGCAATTGCAGCTTCAATTAAGTTCTTCAAGTCAGTTAAAGAACTTACAACATTATAAGTAGCAGTTGTAACCTCTTCAGCTTCATAATCAAGGGTTACTACATAAGTACCTGGTGCAGTGAAATTATATTTTGCACGATACAATGGATTAGCATAGAATGTGGCAGGAACCTCAGCCACCACTTCACCATCTTTAGTAATTACATATTTGAAACTTTTATCGTAAATTACATTACCCTTATCATCAGTTAAAATAGAATCTATTGTTTGAGTACCTAAATGGACATTATATGTACTACCTTCAGAAATAACTGCTATAACAGTTGAAACAATCTCAGAATCTCCTGTAGCGAAAATAGGATATGCTCTAGGAGAATCAATTACATTATTTTCTAAACTTAAAGTACCATCTTCTGCATAAATAACAGTACCGTCTTTATTGCTTGTAAATGTTGAATCTTTAATAGATACACTAGCATCATTTTCTACATCTATAGCAATAACATTTTTATCATCAAGATCGGATACAAAATTGGAATCCTCTATTTCCACATCACCAGTACCATATACAGTTACTACACCCCAATTATAAGTAAAAGAGTTATTTGTGAAATTAGAACTTTCAATATCAGCAGAACTAGTTCCAAAAGTAACAATAGCAGCTGCAGCAGCTGTATTTTCAGTGAAGTTTGAGTTGGAAACACTTAAGGTAGTATCACCCTCAGCACATATTGCTCCACCCCAAGCACCAGCATCATTACTGGAGAAAGTAGAATCAGAAATTTCCAATTCACAAGTACCAAGGGAGAAAATAGCTCCACCACTTTGACTTACACCATTATTTTCAAAAGTGCTTCCGGTAATAGTGACATCTGAGTCTTCTAAACCGATTGCACCACCTTGGGTAGCATGGCTGTTTTTAACAGTAACATTGTCCAATGAACCTTCACTGCCTCCAATAACTTGTATAGCACCTCCACCGGAAGTGTAACCGGTAGAACCTTCACCACTTGCCTTGTTGTTAGCATCAAAGATTGAATCGGAAATAGCAAACTCGGTATCAGCTACATAGACAGCACCACCAGTATAAGCAGCATTAGCAGTGAAGTTGGATCCGGAAATAGTTAACTTGGAAACACCTTCATCACTAGTGGTTTCTGCAGTAATGGCACCACCATAAATACCTGTATTGTTTTCAAATACAGAATCAGTAATAGTGGTAGTGGAATCATGGAGGTTTAAAACACCATTGATTAAATCACCATTAGATCTGTTAAGAGTCTTATTACCATTATTGGTTATTTTGGAACCGGCAATGGTTAAAGTAGAAGCTGATTCTACATAAATAGCCGCACCACCAGTATCATTGTTAGTACTGTGGTCAGTAGCATCATTGGAATCTAAAACACAGTTAGTAAGACTTACAGTTGCAGCAGTAGCATAAATAGCTCCACCACTGTATGTAGCAGTGTTTTCAGTAAATGTTACACCATCAGCAACTAAAGAAGCACCAGAGTCAACATAAACACCAGCACCATCAGCAGCAGCACCATTGGTTAATTTTACATTCTTAATCTCGAAGGAAGTAGGAGTATCACCTGTATTTACAACTAAAAAGATTCTTGCTTGATCATTACCGCTTATGGTATTATTATTACCAATAATAATGACAGAACTATTAATTAATACACCATCTTCAAATGTTACGTCATCATAATCAGGATCATATGCGAAATCATAATCAGGTAATATTAAGTTTCCTTGACAATTATCAATTCTGTATTGCAAGTCAGTAAATGTTCCTTCTTTAGGAGTTACGACCAATTCATATAATTGTTCAACACCGTTATAATTATCATTACCTCCCCAGGAAGCATTAATCACATAAGTGCCAGCAGCCAAATCACTAACAGTCAAACTGCCAACACCACTGCTGATATTAACAGCAACAGGGTCCCTATCACCAACAGTCACATAGAATTTAGAAGTACCAGTAGCAGCTGCAGAAATAGCAGGAGCACCTTCCTTACCAATTAAATTAATATTAATTACCACATCATTAGGATTGGAAACATTATTATAAGTAACTTCCAAAGTAGGATCAACTTTAATCTTATTAATAGTTATTGACTTAAGATCAGTACTTTGATTGTACTTAGGGAAACATTTTTGTATAGTAGAACTCTCTGGCATAAGCAAACCAGAAGCAGTTATAGCAGGATCCGCTTCAAATAACCCAGTTTCATTATTAAAAGTTACTGTAAATCGACCACTTATAAATCCATCATACCTAATATAGAAAGTAGTAAGATTAGTTAAAATAGGATTACCTGCATCATCAGTAAATTTTACATATACATGGTAAGTATCATAATATTCAACATCCACACTTTCAGGAGTTTGGTCATTTACAGTCACAATTACCTTAGAATTAATAGTACCTGCAGAGTAAATACCAGAAGCATCGTCACTTATTGTATTACCGCTTAAAGTCAATGTACCATTATTATAAATAGCAGTACCATTATCAGCTTCATTGCCAGAGAAAGCAGAACCAGTAACGGAAGCATCCGAACCACCAATATAAACAGCTCCACCTATATTAGCAGCATTATCGGTGAAATTGGAATCCGCAATTCCAATATTATGACCATTATAAAATACAGCTCCACCCTTATAGGCAGCACTGTTATCAGTGAAATTAGCGGAAATAGAAGCGGTTACACCTTGTTTAAGACCTATGCTGATAGCACCACCAGCAGCACCTTCACCAGTAGCATTGTTTCCAGTAAAGGTAGAATCGGTTACTGCAAAAGAACCGTTACCACCAGCAGCAATAGCACCACCAGCACCATAATAACCACTACTGCCCGGACCAATAACTACATTGTTAGTGAAAGTAGAACCAGAAATAGTGGTAGCAACACCCTCAATGTCAATAGCACCACCGTTGTATGCTTTGTTATTGTTGAAAGTAGTTCCGGAAACACTTAAAGTTTGAGTTCCATCACCGCCTGCATATATTGCACCACCATAAATACCTGTGTTGTTTTCAAATAAACCATTAGTAATGGTTGCATTTGAATTTAATAAAGTAACAACCGCATTTACTAAATCATTAGTACGGTCGAGTGTTCTTCTACCATTGTTGGTAACATTAGTGTTTATCAAAGTTACTTGAGCGTTTTTAGCCCAGATAGCAGCTCCACCAGTATCATTGTTAGTGCTTACATCAGTTACATCATTGTTATCTATCAATGAATCAGTAAGTTTGATTTCTCCACCTTCAGTGTAGATTGCTCCACCGCTGTAGGTAGCAGTGTTGTCTTTAAATGTGGTTGCAGTTGCATCTAATTTAGCACCGGATTCAACATAAACAGCAGCCCCATCACCAGCAACACCGTTAGAAATAGTTAAATTATTTAAAGTTAAAGTTCCGCCAGTTACATTAAAGAGTCTAACTTCCCTATTACCATTAATAGAGTATCCATTACCATTAAGAGTAATGTCCTTATTAATTTCAATACCATTAACAAGAGCACTGTCAAAGTCTTCAAGGTAAGCATAATCGCCATCTAAATCCAAAGTACCGTTTGTATTTGAAGCAATAAGATTTGCTAAATCAGTTAAAGATCTGGATATGACAATTACAGAAGTATTGACTTCCTCAGCAGGATAATCTAAACTAATCAAGTAAGTGCCTGTCACATCAGGAGTGAAAGTAGCAGTGTAGACACCATTTGCATAAGCTGCAGGAAGAGTAATAGGATTTTCAAGAGCATCGCTGCTTAAAACAAACTTGAAGTTTCCATCATAAATTATATTACCTGCATCGTCAGTTAAGGTTGCACTAAGCACATGGCTAGCCATATTCCAATGATAAGTGTCGTTATCCAAGATTTTAGCTTTTACAGTTGAAACAATTTTTGCCTGATAATAAGCATAAACAGGTATGGCTGAAGAACTCATCTCATTATTTTCCAAACTTAAATTACCGTACCCTGCACAAATAGCATAATTAAATTTGGTATCGAATTTGGAATTTTTAACAGAAACATCTGAATCAGCCACTACAGCCACTTCAGCAGCCCAAGAACCAGTATGAGTATTAGTGAAGTTAGAATCTGAAATATTCACATCACCAGTACCATATACTAATACTACACCATAATCCGCTCCATCATAGTTGTCAGTGAAGTTTGCATTAATGTCTGCAGCAGCTGTGCCATAAGTATAAATAGCTCCACCATATCGAGCAAAATTTTCTTTAAAGACAGAATCGGATACTTGCAATTCTGAATTTCCGCTAGCAAAGATAACTCCACCAGAATAAGCAGTGTTGGAATCAAATGTGCTTTCACTAATAGAAGCATTTGAGCTTTGTAAGCCTATTGCACCACCTGCACCATTTGATTCAGCGATACTGTGTTTAACTGTGATATTGGTAATACTGCCTTGACTGCTGTTAAGGATTTGAATAGCTCCTCCACCAGCACCATAACCTTCACTGCCAGTACCTGAAACTTTATTGGAATCAAATACAGAATGTGAAATAAGGAATTCAGTACTTGATATATAGACAGCACCACCAGTATAAGCAGCATTAGAAGTAAAGTTAGAACCGATAATATTTATTAGAGAAGTGTAATCAGCACTAGTGCGGTATGTAGTAATGGCACCACCATAAATACCGGTATTGTTTTCAAATACAGAACCGGTAATAGCGGCTTTTGAATCAGCGAAAGTTAAAGCACCATCAATAAGATCACCGTTAGTACGTGAAATAGTATTATCAGCATTGTTGGTAATATTAGAATCAGAAATGCTTACATTAGAATTAACAGCATAAAGAGCGGCTCCGCCATTAAATGCAGTAGTAACATTAGTAATCATATTAGAATCTAAAACACAATCACTAAGCTGGACAGTAGAATCAATAGCATAAATAGCACCGCCTCTATCGACAGCAGTGTTTCCAGCAAATTCACAATTGTCAAACTCAACATCACTTGCGTTTCTAACACTTATTGCACCACCAAGTATTGCAGAGTTTTCAGTAAATACACTGTCAGATAAATCCACAGTTCCTTCGGAGTGGATAGCTCCTCCACGGTAGATAGCAACATTGTTAGTAAAATCACTGTCTCCGGATATATTACCCTTTGCAGTGTTATAGATTGCTCCACCGTTGTCTGCAGAATTGTCTGTAAATTTACAATCTTTAAGAACAAGATTTCCATCATTATAAATGGCTCCTCCGTAGCCAGCATTACCATTTGTAAATACGATATCGAGGAAAACAACATTGCAACCACTTGAAATATTGAATATCCTTGCAATGTCATTTCCGCTAATTGTGGTTCTTCCACCACCATTAATGGTAATGTCCTTGTCAATGGTTATACCATATTTATAATCAGCATCTAATGTGCTGTCATATGCATAATCGCCATTTAATGACAAATAACTACGGGCATTATTAATATTATTGGCCAGATTAGTAAAAGAGCTGGTTTCTGAATCAGCTAAGAGATTTGAAGAAAGAACCGCCTTACTATTCTTGCCAGAATCACCTGAATCGCCAGTAGTATTGACAATGATGTCATCAGATTCATATGACACATCGTCATTTGTTTGTCCATTATCAATTGTTTGAATCTCATTAACAACTGCACTTGCATCAGCATCGTCTGCAGAGACGTCTACGTCTTCAGCAGCACTTACTGCACTAAGTGCAAGTATGGAAATAAGCACAATTGATATTAATATACTTATTTTTTCATATTTCAAAAAAATCACTTCCAAAAAGCATACATTAAGATTAATTATATAATTTTTCAAAAGCATAAACAAATAAGATCTTTAGTGAAAATAAAATTATTAGGATTGAATATTTTGCTATTTAAAAGAAATTAGATTCTTTAATTTAAAAGAAAGTTAATTAAATATTTTTCTTTATTTTAGAAGAAAGTAAAATAATTATTAAATTCTTATTTAAAAGAAAATAAATAATTAAATTCTAAAAAGAAACTAAAATAATCATTAATTTCTTAATTTTAAAAGAAAATAAATTATTAAATTCAAAAAGAAAATAATAAAAATCCTTTAAAAGAAACTAAGGTTTTAAAACTTAGTTTTCTTAATAAAAAACTAAAAAAACATTAATTTTATTAATGATCTACTCTGATTAGTTTTTTATTTTAAAAAAACCAAGAAAAATTATTTGCACCAAGTTCACAAAACAATTTGCTTAATGCCAATAATTTTAACAAAAGCCCCCTAAAATTTTACACTGAAAGTTCCTATTTTAAGTTTTCAATCAACCTTTTTTTATCCAGAAAATAATAATCCTTTAAATTAGTAAAAAAGATAATGTACATCTACATGTCTTGAATGATTTTTACCATTTTAGACAATTTTGTATTTTTTATCTTTTTTTGTAAATATGATTAATTCCAAAAGAATTAAATTAAGCCAATCATTGAAAACAATTAACTTAATTTAAAACTCCTAGAATCATATTTAAAAAATTATATTTTCTGGACTTACAGTACACCCCTTTTTATTTTTTTTAAAACTAAAAACTATTTTGAAAAATATTAAACCGTAATCAGATTAACTATGTTAAGTAATTATCAATCGAATATTATGCTAAATAATTAATAGTATTATTATATATTTCTACAATAGTATATAAAGATTGATAAATTAATCTAGGACCAAAATATAATTTTATTCAGTTTTAAAGGCTATAAGCAATACAAAATATAGGACATTGTAAAAAAATATAAATAAAGTTCATAATTAAAAAAACAATAGGCTAAAAAAGGAATACTGAAAAATAAAAGACATAACATAGGATTAGGATAATTTTGTTAATAAGAATTAAAACAATTTAATTAAAATAAAACTAATAAAATAAAGGCAAATTAACAAAATAAACAATAAACTATACCCTTTTTAATTTTAAATCAATCAAATGCAAAATAATAAGTTTTTTAATTAAACAAAAGATAAAAATTAATTAAAAAAAAATATTCATTTGTCTAAAGATTTATTTCAGATAATAAATTCTCAATTTAAATGGAAGGTTTATAGAATAAGAGAAATAAAAATGGCTTAATTTAAATAGAAGGTTTATAGAATAAGAGAAATAAAAATGGCTTAATTATGAAAAAAGTTTTCAATAATTAAAAAAAAACAAAAAAAGCATAACTAAGAAAATTACTAAAAACAAAAACAAAACAAAAGTATAACTTACAAAATCACTAAAACAAAAACAAAACAAAAGTATAACTTACAAAAATACTAAAACAAAAACAAAACAAAACTATAACTTACAAAATCACAAAAACAAAAACAAAACAAAAGTATAACTTACAAATAGAATGCTTTAGTGTTTTCTCTATTATAATCATCGATTGATATGAACCGAATCCCTTGTACATGTTTTTATATTACCATTATTTAAATCATATTCCATCATATTATGATTACCGTAAATATATACAAAATTATCTTTTTTAATCAAACTGTTAATTAGAATTTCACCAAAAAAGTTTTCTTCAATAATCTCAAATTGATTATTATCAACATGCAATGAATTATATTAATTTTACTACTTTTAAATTAAAAATAGAGCTGAAAAAATTCGTGACTCAAAAACAAGTGAAAATTCAAATCACACAAGTTTGAAAGAGACAGGATAATAATTACATTCATATATTTTCATCAATAAAATTTTAAAAAAGGAGGTGAAAACACATGGAGAAAAAAACTTTAGCCATTATTGGCGGTATTGCTGCAATTATAATTATTATTGTCCTATTGCTCTTTACCGGAATAATCCATAACGGGTCATTTGCAATGGCAGGTACAACCTACGGACCTGGAACATACCTTATAGGCACCGACCTTCCAGAAGGGTCATATGATTTTGAAAGTCCATATAGTATTGAAGGAGGTGCAACATTCCATGCTTCTTCAGATGGTTTTTTGTCAATTTCCAATCAGGACGTTCAGCTCAAGTCCGGATGTGTTGTAACTGTGGAAGAAGGGGGCAGTCTGACATATAAGTGATAAAAATAAATAATTTTATTTTATTTTTCTTTATTTTTTAAAAAAATATTTTTTAAGGGTTCACACCGAAACCCTAATTTCTGATTTTCAATCATAAAAAGTTTTCCTTAAAACTTGCTTTCAAGTCACACCTGAGTTTTTCAGAGTAATTTTCACTGTCTACGGTTACCATAGCAATCTCATATAAAACCTTGTTTAATGATTTGCCCTTTTTAGTTAATTTGTAGAAATCACATTATGCATTAGTTTTTAGTAAAATCTGTTTTAGTTAACGTAAACAGCCTATAGGGATTACTTTTACTCCGTCTTCTCTTGTATAAGCAAATTTGCCTCCAGTAATCACTGCCAAAAATTTTGGCTCTTTTATATTCTTTTCAATTAGCAAATTCTTTAATTTTAATAAATTTTCAGCTCCTTTTTCTATTTCATCACTGCCTAATTTAAATTCATATATAAATAATTGGGCAACTTTACAGAAAATCATATGACTACTTTACATTAAATAATTGGGCAACTTTACAGAAAATCATATGACTACTTTACATTAAATTATTGGGCAAGTTTGCAGAAAATCATATGACTACTTTGTAAGAATTAAATTAATTTTTTCTGTTCATCAAAAACTTGGCTCTGAAATTTCTTTTACAAATCAGCCTCATTAACATCCCCAATCAGCAAGGGCGAATAGGATTATGCAACCTTTGGTTCTTTTTAACCAGCTTCATTTGCTGTTGGCATAGCAATGATGAAATTATCTACTACCTTTTGTTCGAGCTTGTTTCATAATTAATAAGCAAACAAGTTTCATCAGTTGACAAGCAAATTTATCACTTCATTCATTTGAAGTTGAAATTTATTCTTCATTTATTTATAGTACTTCATTTATTTGAAGTAATAGTTTTAACTACATCTAAATGAAGTACTTCAAATTGTTAAAGTATATATTTTATGAAATATATAATTAGTATCAGGTGTTTAAAATGAGTATTGTACCCTTACATATTCCAATAAATGAAATTGATAAATATTTTTACAACAGAAAAGAAGACATTAAAAAAATAGAATACTACTTAAACTCTTTAGAATTGGGAATTTCTCAATCATTACTTATCAGAGGTGTAAGAGGAGTGGGAAAAACCTTTTTACTTCAAAAAATAAAACAGGACTCAAAAGAAAATTTCATAGTTTCCTATGTTGATGTTTCAAGAATTGTCGGCAAGGACGATACTCAATTAACAGCACAGTCCCTTTTATTGGAATTATTGGATGAGATGAACAATTCAATTTATGACAGGCTAAATGACAATAACAAAATAACTTTTCTTTTGAAAAATTTAATTGACAAATTAAAACTTAAAGATTACAGTTTTTCAAAAGGAACACATATCGCAGAAATACCTATACCCGCAACAGAGGACAACTATAAAAAAATAAGCAAATTCGTAATGGAATATCCTCAAAAAGTTGTAGAAAGCATTGACGGTATCGATGGATTTATAATAATCCTTGATGAATTTCAAATGCTTAAAAAATTAAGAAAACCTGAAGATTTCTTCTGGATGCTGAGAAGCTACAGTCAATTTCAATCAAATGTAAGTTATGTAATGACTGGATCAGTTTCACAAACATCAGACATGATAGAAATCTTAAACGGTGCAACCGGCGCATTTGGAGGAAGGATGATACAAATAAATATAGATCCATTTACAAAACAGGAAACCGAATCTTATTTTAAAGAAAGATTTCCTGAAATAGAATTCACACAAGAAGGATTTAACCGCTTTTACGAATACACAAAAGGAATTCCAATGTACATTAACAGTTTTTACAATGCACTATCATCCCATGAAACTTATGACGAAGACTTAATAGATTACATCTTCCTCAACAATATGGATCAGATTCTTGTAATGTGGATTAGAATATGGGGTGCCTTAAATAATTACGAAAAGAATATAATCTGCACAATGTTAAATCAGAAACACATTACCTGGTCTGAGTTAGAAAAAAGTTTGAATATGGCTCCAGCCACATTAAACAAGTATATTAAAACATTACAGGATAAAGGAATAATAAACTATTATGATGGAAAATATTCTCTTGAAGATTTAATGCTTCAAACCTGGCTGAATCATGAAAAAGAGCGAACTGGAGTTTATCCTTATTAAAGAAGTATTAAATGATTATTTATCATCAAAACATTAATTTATGATAAAGTTAAATTAATTTTTGTTGAAAGTCGATACAGCTAGGTTCACTGACCTCTTTTACAGCATCCCTTCTTTAACTTCCCAATCAGCAATGGCAATCCCGATTATGCAATTTCCGATTCCTTTTAACCAAGTTCATATTGGCCTTTGCATACTAACATTATATTATCCCCTATCTCAATTAAATTTCATCATCCAATAAGAAATCTAAAATATTCATATGTTTTATTCCATCTCTTGACATGTCAAATTCATCTGTTGATATGACATACTTAGGATAATTGTCCTTAACCATGAGCAATGGCCTGAATTCCCTTTCAATTGTGTCATCATGAGACAGTTCCCTTGTCACTTGAACATATATTTTTTCGCCCATCTTTTTGCAGACAAAATCAATCTCATACTTTCCAACACAACCTATGGTTACTTCATATCCTCTTCTTAAAAGTTCAAAATAGACAATATTTTCGATTATTCTACTGTTGTTAACCTGATTTCGTCCAATGCGAACCTGGTTGAAACCCTGATCAACGCAATAATATTTTTCATTGATAGATAATATTTTTTTGCCTTCTAAATCTTCCCTTTGCACCTTATACAACAAACATGCATTTGTTAGATATTCCAGGTAGTTGTATATTGTTTTTGGTGAAACCTTGATCTTTTCCTTTTTTCGAAGGTAATCAGAAATGCTTTTTGAAGAAACTATTTTTCCAGTGTTATCCAGTATAAAATCAACTATTCTTGTAAGCAGACCTGCATCTCGGATATTATATCTCTCGATTATGTCCTTTAGGAATATTGAGTTGAAAATATCATTCAAATATTCAGTTTTATCGATTTCAGATTCAAGAGACAATAAAAATGGAAATCCTCCATATGTCAAATAATCAGTGAATGCATTTTTATTTGGAGCCGTTTTCTTATAGTCCAAATACTCCTTAAATGAGAAGGTATACATTTTGATTTCCATATATCTGCCTGCAAGATGAGTTGCAAGTTCACCGGATAATAATTTTGAATTGGAACCGGTCAGGTAGATGTCACAGTCATAATCCACTCGAAAGCTGTTGATTGACTTTTCCCACCCGTCAACATTTTGAATCTCATCAAAGAACATGTAGATTTTACCATTAATGTCTTTTGTCAAATCCCCTACAAGCAAATCCAATTCACGGGGATTTGATACATTCCTGTATTTAGCACTTTCAAAATTGATAAGAAGGATATTTTCCTTATCAATTCCTCTTTTAAGCAGTTCTTCTATTATTAAATTAAACATGTAAGACTTGCCGCATCGCCTTACACCAACTATAATCTTAATGATATCCTTATCGATTAATGAAGAAATCCTATTCAAATATAAATCTCTCTTGACCATGATTATACTTATGAAATCATTAACATATAAGAGATCGGAAGAGCACACGTCTGAACTCCAGTCACGATCAG
>NZ_CALCYR010000239.1 GCF_937906425.1 uncultured Methanobrevibacter sp.
TTCAGACGTGTGCTCTTCCGATCTATAATTAAATAATAATAAATCAAGTATAAACTTATGCTAAAATAAGAATAAAATAAAATAAAATAAAATTTAATAATATAAAATAAGTATAAACTTATGATAAAATAATTAATGATAATTAATAAAATAATTATAAAATTAAGATAAACTAATGATTTAAAAAGTAAATTTAGGTGATATGATGCAAATATTGTCAAATATGGAAGATCAGGATAAATTGCTCACTAATTCTCCTTTAGATGAATTATTGGACGGAGGTATTGACAAAAGAACCATAACTCAAATTTATGGCCCTCCAGGTTCTGGAAAAACAAATATCTCATTAAATGTTGCCATAAATGTTGCAAAGTCTGGTAAAAAGGTTATTTATGTTGATACTGAAGGCGGAATATCCATTGACAGAATTAAACAGTTGGCTGGAGATGATTTTGAACAGATAGCTAAAAACATTGTTGTTTTTGAACCTACATCATTTCATGAACAGGAAGAGGACTTGTCATTGATTGAATCATGGTTAAGTTCAAAATCCCAGGAAGTGGAATTGATTGTTTTGGATTCTGCAGTTGCATTATTCCGTGTTGAGGAGGATAAGGCAAGATCAAATAATTTGGGAAAACAAATGGGCAAGCTTTCTCATTTGGCCAGAACCTATGATTTGGCGGTTTTGGTAACAAATCAGATTTATGCTTCATTTGATGAAAAAAGTGATGAAATGTCTCCAGTTGGCGGAACCATTTTACAATACTGGAGTAAAGTTGTTATTGAACTTAAAAGAGAAAGTGATTCCAATCAAAGAATTGCTCTTTTAAAAAGGCATAAATCAAGAAGAGAAGGCTTGGCAGTTCATTTCTTGATTACTAATAATGGAATAGAATAGTTTTATTAAATTTATTCTTTATTTATACTTTATTTCTTTATTTATTCTTTATTTATTCTTTAAATTATTTTTAAAATTATTCTAAAATTCCTTTTTGATTTTAAAGTTTTTACAACTTTTTTAATTATTTTTATTTCTATTTTTTTTAAATAATTTTATTTTCTATTTTTTTAAATATTTTTTTAATTATTTTTTAAATTATTTTTATAATGATTTGAGTAATTTAATTTCCTTTTTTTATTATTGTCTTAGGTTTTTTATTATTTTTATTCTGAATTTCTCAATTATTCCCTAATTTTATAAATAATTTTATATGTTAATAAGAACACATATTATAATGTTGTATGTTTATTTAACATTTACTAATTCTAACATATTAAAACTAACTTTTACTTAAATTAAAATGTAATATTTTTAAAAATATACGGATTTGTGATAAGATGATCCAAAAGAAGAAATATGCAAAAGCAGCAAAAATTATTCCAGAAGGTTATGAATCTGCTAATAAATTTTTTGAATCTGTTTTTGAAGATAAAGAAATGATTTGGATGGGTCAAAATACAAATGAGTTACATATTGGTCACAATCAAAAGGTACATGATGCAATGATTGAATGTATTGAAAGTGATGAATATAACAAGTACCCACCTCCAGAAGGATTTACAGAACTACAGTCTTTAATTTTAAAAGACTTGGAATTGGAAGATTTAAGCATTTACATTAATGCAGGTGCAACAGAATCTTTATACCTAGCCATGAATGCTGTATTGTCTAAAGGAGATAATGTAATCACTCCAGATCCTGGTTATCTTATTATTGATAATTTTGCAAGTAGATTTGCAAGTGAAGTTAGGGATATTCCTATTTACAGTGAGGAAAATCAGTATAAATTAACTCCTAAGCTTGTTCGTGAGAATATGGATGAGAATACCAAGGTCATTCTTTTGATTGACCCATTAAATCCATTGGGAAGTTCCTATACTGAAGATGAAATCAAGGAATTCGCTGAAATAGCTATTGAAAACAATCTGTTCCTATTGCATGATGTAACCTATAGGGACTTTGCACAGGAGCATACTCTCGCTGCAAAATACGCTCCGGATAATACAATTACAACTTACAGTTTCTCAAAAATCTTTGGAATGGCCGGTCTTAGACTTGGTGCTATTGTTTCATCCCAAGAGGTTATTGATGTCGTTAAAAGCATTATCATTAATGATGTAGGAACCAGTATGGTTGCTCAAGCTGGAGCAATGGCTGCATTGAAAACCAAGGATGAATGGATTGAAAGAGTTAATAAAACTACTTTTGAAAACCAAAAAATCATTAAGGAAGCAGTTGATGAGTGTGAAGGTGTATTTTTACCTGTATATCCATCCAGTGCAAATATGATGGCCATTGACTTGTCAGGAGCGGGAATAGATCCTGAAGACATGTCTCAATATTTGATTGATAGAAAGGTCTTTACTAGACAAGGTTCATATACTAGTACAAGATTTGGAAACAATTATTTGAGAGTAAGTTATTCCATTTCACCTGAAAAGGTAAAAGTCTTTGCTCGTGAGTTTAAATTGGCTGTTGAAGCCTTAAGAACTAAATAAATATTTTTATTTATTTTTACTATTTTTTATTTATTTTAATTTATTTTAATTTATTTTAATTTATTTTAATTTATTTTAATTTAATTTAATTTTTATTTACTATTTTAAT